>NZ_JBYIQX010000100.1:0-3382 GCF_057707805.1 Streptomyces sp. bgisy159
CAGGTACGAGAGACGGCCGGAGATGATGCTGGTGGCGTTGCCCGTGAGGAGCAGGCCGTCCAGGCCCTCCGGGGCTTCGTGGAGCAGCGTCGACCCGTACTCCTGGGCGATGGCCCCGACGAACACGCCGGCCGCGCTCCTGTCGAGTGAGGTGGGGTCGATGCCGGCGCGCTCGAAGGTCTCCCAGGCGGTCTCCAGGAGCAGCCGCTGCTGCGGGTCCATGGTGAGCGCCTCACGCGGCGAGATGCCGAAGAATGCCTCGTCGAAGCGCCCGGCGCCGTCCAGGAAACCGCCGTTGCGGGTGTAGGACGTGCCCGGCTTGTCCGGGTCGGGGTTGATCAGGGTGTCCAGGTCCCAGCCGCGGTCGGTGGGGAACTCGCCGATCGCGTCGGTCTCGGACCGCAGGAGGTCCCACAGGTCCTCGGGTCCCGTGACCCCGCCGGGCAGCCGGCACCCCATGGCGACGACGGCGATGGCGTCGTCGTCCGGCGTGATGTCCGGGCGTACCGGTGGCGGGGACGTCACGGCCTCGGCCCCGGCGCGGCTCGCGTTCAGGTGCTCGGCCAGGGCGTGCGGGGTGGGGTAGTCGAAGACGGCGGTCGGGGCGAGCCGCAGACCCGTCACCGCGTTGAGCCGGTTGCGCAGTTCGACCGCGGAGAGCGAGTCGAAGCCGATGTCCTTGAACGCGCTGTCGGCGCGCACGGCATCCGGCGTCTCGTGTCCGAGGACCGCGGCGGCATGCCGGAGGACCATGGCGAGCAGAACCCGCTCGGCCTCCTGCGGCGACAGCCCGGCCAGCTCGGCCCCGGCGCCGTCGGCCTCGCCCGCGTCGGCGGCGGTACGCCGCGCGGCGGCACGCACCAGACCGCTCAGCAGCACAGGCACCCCTTCGGGGCGGCGGCGCAGCGCGGCCGGGTCGAAACGGGCCGCGACGCACGTGGCCGCGTCCCGGGTGACTGCGGCGTCGAGGAGCGCCAGTCCCTGCTCGGCGGTGAGCGGCCGGACCCCGTTGCGGGCGATGCGGTCGCGGTCGACGACGCCCAGGTGCGCGGTCAGGCCGCCGTCCTCCCAGAGGCCCCAGGCCACGGCGGTGGCGGGCAGCCCGAGCGAGCGCCGGTGCTCGGCCAGGCCGTCGAGGAAGGCGTTGGCCGCCGCGTAGTTGGCCTGTCCGACGCCGCCGATGGTGCCGGCGATCGACGAGAAGAGCACGAAGTACGCCAGATCCGCGTCGCGGGTGAGATCGTGCAGGTGCAGTGACGCGTCCACCTTGGGCCGCAGCACCGTGTCGACCTGTTCCGGGGAGAGACCGGTGACCATGCCGTCGGCGAGAAGACCCGCGCTGTGCACGACGGCGGTCAGCGGACGGTCGAGACCGTCGAGGACGACGGCCAGCGCGTCGCGGTCGGCCACGTCGCACGCCTCGACGCTCACGGAGGCGCCCATGGCGGTGAGTTCGCCGACGAGGTCGCCGACTCCTTCCGTTTCGCGTCCGCGTCTGCTCAGCAGCAGCAGATGGCGGGCACCGTGGGCGGCGACCAGGTGCCGGGCGGCGAGCCTGCCCACGCCGGTGGTCCCGCCGGTGACGAGGACGACCCCCTCGGGGTCCAGCCGGCGCGGCGCACCGGATGCCACGTCCGTGGCATGGGCCAGGCGGGGGACGCACAGTTCACCCGCGCGGACGGCGGTCTGCGGTTCTCCGGAAGCGGCCGCGGCAAGAAGCCCGGCCACGTCCGCGGCGCCGTCACCGGCATCCGTCCCGGGCTCCAGGTCGACCAGGCTGAGGCGTCCGGGGTGTTCGGCCTGCGCCGTCCTGACGAGGCCCCAGAGCGCCGTGCCGACCGGGTCGGTGACGCCGGAGGCACCGTCGGCCGGGACCGCGCCCCTGGTGGCGACGATCAGGCGCGTCTCCGCGTACCGCTCATCGGTCAGGTGACGCTGTACCTGTGCGAGCGTGTCCCGCACCCGGGCACGGGCCGCGGCCGCGGCGTCCGCCGCGTCCGGCGCCGGCCGGTCGAGCAGGAGCAGCGTGTCGGGGGAGACGCCGGAGGTGTCCTCCGTCAGGTCCGCCGCCTCGTGTGCGTCCACGCCTGCGTCGGCGAGGGCCCTGGCGAGTTCGGCGGCGCGACCGCCCACCACGAGCCATCGACCCCAGGGCCGCCGCTCGGGCGTGGACGCGAGGGCCCGCCACTCCGTGCGCAGCAGCATCCGCCGGACCGTCTCACCCGCCGCGGTCACCGTTCCGTCGGCCACGGGCCGCGTCAACAGCTTGCCCACGGAGACGACAGGGGCTCCCGAAGGGTCGACCGCGAGCAACGAGACGACCCCGGTCTCCGACCACGTCAGCCGGACTCGCAGGGTCGCGGCACCGGATGCGTGCAACTCCACGCCCTGCCAGGAGAACGGCAGACTGAGCGGCCCGGTGGCGTCCTGCTCGACCTCGTTCAGCACGTCGGCGTGGAGGGCCGCGTCGAGCAGCGCCGGATGAACGCCCCAGCCGTCGCTCTTCTCCCGCTCGGGCAGCGCGACCTCGGCGAAGACCTCCCCGTTCCGGCGCCAGACCGCCCGCAGGCCCCGGAAGACCGGGCCGTAGCCGTATCCGGCGCGGGCCATCCGCTCGTAGGCATCCGCGACGGCCACCTCCTCGGCACCCTGCGGCGGCCAGGTGGCGAGCGCCCCGGCCTGCTCCGAGCCGGTGGACGCAGGCGCGGGGCTCAGGAAGCCGCGGGCATGCCGGGTCCACAGCGGGCTGCCGGCCGGCTCATCGCTCCTGGGGGCCGAGTGGACGCTGACCGCCCGGCGCCCGGAGGTGTCCGGGGCTCCGACGGTCACCTGGAGGCTGAGAGTCTGCCGCGCGTCGACGACGAGCGGGCTCTCCAGGACCAACTCCTCCAGGGTTGACGCTCCCACCTCGTCCCCCGCGCGGATCACGGCCTCGACGAAGGCGGTGCCGGGCAACAGGACGGTCCCGTTCACCACATGGTCGGCGAGCCAGGGCTGGGCGGCCGTGGAGATCTGCCCGGTGAGGACCAGGCCGTCCTCCTCGGGGCGGTGCACCGCCGCGCCGAGGAGGGGGTGGCCCACGTCGTGCAGGCCGAGCGATCGGGGGTCACCGCCGGTGGAGGGGGTGAGCCAGTGGTGGGTGCCTTGGAAGGGGTAGGTGGGGAGGTCGGGGTGGAGGGGCAGGGGGGTGGGGCGTACGGGGATGCCGCTGGTGTAGGCGGTGGCGACGGACTCGGTGAAGTCCTGTGTGTCGCCGCGGTCGCGGTGCAGCGTGCCGAGGACGACCGGTTCGGCACCGGCCATTTCCTGCAGGGTCTGCTGGACGGGGAGGGTGAGTACCGGGTGGGGACTTACTTCGATGAAGGCGGTGAGGCCTGCTTCG
>NZ_JBYIQX010000101.1:0-3300 GCF_057707805.1 Streptomyces sp. bgisy159
GGCAGCCGTCACCCTCGCCTCGCTCCTGATGTGGGCGTGACATTTGAAGACAACTCCTAGTTCGCGGCATCACCACGACCGCGGGCGGCGTACTCGTCACTGGCACCCTTTGGTGGATCCAGCACCAGTGACATGACGGCGTCCTGCCCCAGGGCAGGACGCCAAAGTCGTTTCACCGCACGAGTCGAACGCGGCACAGGCTCAGCTAATCAGCGCGATGCGGGCAGGCCCACGCGAGCGTTCGGTGCCAACGAGTCGCGCCCGGCCGCCAGCTCCGGTACGTACTTGTACAGCGTGGTGCGGGAGACCCCCAGCAGTTTCGCGATCGAGGTGATGGTGTTCTCTGGGTCGGTCAGCAGGCCGCGAGCGTGACGGGGACATGGGGTCACCGCAGCAGGTTGTGGAGCAGAGCGACGACGGCCAGACCCACGAGAAGCGCGGCGCCCACACCGGGGTGCAGGAAGGCGACGTACGTGCCGCCGGCACCTGCCAGCAACAGCAGGGCGGTGCGGGTGTCGAGACCGTTCACGTTGAACTCCCAGGTGCGGCAAGTTAGACGCGGCCCCTCCGCGTCGCAGGCCGCACCCTGCACCACACGCGGGTTAGCCCCGCAACTCTCGCGAAAATTCGCACTCCGAGAGGAGAAAACCCCAGCTCAGGTCGTGCATTGCCCGGACAGCTCCGAATGCTGCCCGAATAGGCCCACATTGAATGAAGGAAGGTGCGAGGACTTGGCCCGCGACCGTTGCATGTCCCGTAATAGGCATGTGGGATGTCCTGGGTGGTGGCACCAGGACCTGCACGACGACTGGACCGCCGAGGCGGACGGCGACCAAGGCTGACCGGGCCGGGGGGCTGGCTCCGGCTCCCCGGAAGGGCTGCACGCCCGCCACCTACCACGGGCCACACAGGCAGGTTTCACTCCGGATCGAGGAGCGGCCCGAGCGCGATCGAGGCCCCGCACTCTGACTTCCGCGAGACCCGTGACGCCCCGGAGGGCAATCTGCAATGCGTCCGCAAGGCGATCGAGAAGAAACTTCCGAACCCGAAGTACCTATGCGTGTAGTCATCGAAAGCCAGGACGAGCAGTCGCCAGAATGATGAGGTCCCCTCCAACGGCCTTCGCGAAGCTCGCAGAGCCTCGCGGCACTCTCGTACCGCGAGCCTGCCGCTACAGCGATCGAAAGTGTGCTGCACCTCGGAGAGGACGCGCTGGCATCCGGTGATCTGCTTCGCGTTCGGGCGGCAGAGGGCAGTGCCCGGGCGCAGACGGCGAATCCGGATGACCTATCCGGTTTTCGGTACCTGGCGGATGGAGCAGGCTCGCAGTCCCGTGTCGGCCTGCTCGGTGAGTGCTTGGGCGATCGATCTGCCAGAGCTGATTGCCGCGCGACGCCTTGACGAGCCATGCGACATTCACCGTCGGCGCTTGGCCCGACGGCAGTTACGGAGCCGTACTGGACGTCTGTCAGCGTGAGGCACCTTCTGGCCACAGCACCCGAACCGGCACGCCGTTCCGCTCGGCGTACGCCACGACGTCCGCCGTGCCGCCGTAACCCCATGCCGGTTTCCCGTCCCACACGGCGACGAGCTCGTCAGCGAGCCCGACGAGGATCTCGGAACCGGTCATGTGTGCCTCGGAGTCGGACGCGGTCATGCCGGTTGTGTGCACGTCGCTCGCGCGGGCCATCAGCGCGTCGTACGTGGAGTGGTGCCACTCCGGCAAGCTGTCGCGGTACTCGGTGGCCGGGACGACCACCTCAAGGCGTCCGCCGGCGGACAGCACGGCCTCGGCGAACCACGCATCGGGGCCGTCAGCGATGCACGAGACCCCCACCAGTTCCGCCCCGTTGTACCCGCTCACCGCATCGGCCAGGAGCGTCCGCACGCGCTCCTCGACCTCTGTGCTCAGTCCGCGGTGACCTGTGATCCCCACCCGCATGTCTGTCCTCCTACAGATAGACGCCGTGCAACCGCTCGTCGAACTCGCGCACCACCTTGGGCGGTGAGCTGGTGGTCAGCGACCGGCGCACGGCACGCGCCCTTTCTACGATCCGGCCGGAACGGTAGCGGAGTCCGGATTCCAACGCGCGGGAAGCTAGCGCGAACGCGGCGTCAACGCGACCGGTGGCGAGGTGGCCGGCGGCGATGTCGAGTACCAGGAGCGCTCGTTGTTTGTCGTGGCCGGTCGCGAGGGCTTCTGTGTCCTCGGACAGGACCCAGTCCGCGAGGCCGAGCCGGCCCCCGCAGGCCACCCGCGCGGCGGCGACCTTGGCCGGGGTGAAGGTGAACACCCACGGCCACGGCGGTGCCTCCTCGGGCAGGTTCTCCGCGCCCGTGCGAGCTGCCGTCAGTGCCTTGTCGGCGGAGCGTCGGTCTCCGGCCACCGCGTGGGCGAGAGCTTCGACGGATGACAGCCACGCATCCGCGACGGCCGGGCGGGAGGACCCGAGTACGCGCCGGGCCCGACGGGTGAGGTTCAGGGCTTCCACCCCGTTGCCGACGTGCGCTTCGAACTGGGCGAGGCTCCCGGTCTGGTAGGCGGTCAGCAGCGGGTCGCCGGCCGACCGGGCCGCCTTGACCGCCGCCCCGTACCAGGAGCGGGCCGATCCGTTGTCACCCATGTCCCAGGCGAGCCATCCGGCAAAACTCGCGGCCTCGCTGCCGACGGCTGCCAGGCGGCCCCGGTCCGCGTCGCCGGTCGCTGTGTGCGTGATGGTCTGGATCAGGCACATGTGGGCGCGCACCGCCTCCGACAGGTCCCGGCTGGGCGTGGTGCCGTCGAGTCTGCGATACGCCGTGGTGGACAGCCGGAGGGCTGCTGCCTGCCCGCCGGTCGCGTCTGCGCTGTCAGGGAGGACGGCCAGGGCGGGGGCTGCGGCTGCGGCCACCGCTCCGCCGAGGAATCGTCGTCGGTCCACGTCGTCACCGTCGTTCTGTGGCCCCGGCTGTCGGCCGTCGGCGAGACCCACCAGTGCCGGCGGAATCTCCAGGTGCGCCGCTGCCGCCGCCAGGATGTCCGTGCTGTACGCGCTCGTGCCCTTCTTCTCCAGACGGGACACGGCGGACTGGCTGATGCCGAGGGCCTGGCCCAGGGCGGTCTGCGTCATCCGCCGGTCGGTACGGACGAGTTCGATCACTCGGCCGTAATCCCCGGTCCTGGATGCCTCCCGGACCGGCCCCGTCTGGAAATCCACGGCGCACCCCCACGCTAAGAGCCTCTGCGGCGTCGATCTCCTACCCGTACCCGCTCAGCGCATATCCGTATGCGGGTGCCGCATGGGTGATGGTCGCATGACT
>NZ_JBYIQX010000102.1:0-3189 GCF_057707805.1 Streptomyces sp. bgisy159
CTGGTCGTTGTTTGAGAACTGCACAGTGGACGCGAGCATCTGTGGCCAAGTTTTTAAGGGCGCACGGTGGATGCCTTGGCACCAGGAACCGATGAAGGACGTGGGAGGCCACGATAGTCCCCGGGGAGTCGTCAACCAGGCTTTGATCCGGGGGTTTCCGAATGGGGAAACCCGGCAGTCGTCATGGGCTGTCACCCATACCTGAACACATAGGGTATGTGGAGGGAACGCGGGGAAGTGAAACATCTCAGTACCCGCAGGAAGAGAAAACAACCGTGATTCCGGGAGTAGTGGCGAGCGAAACTGGATGAGGCCAAACCGTATGCGTGTGAGACCCGGCAGGGGTTGCGCATTCGGGGTTGTGGGATCTCTCTTCTGTTGTCTGCCGGCGACAGGACGAGTCAGAAACCGTTGATGTAGGCGAAGGACATGCGAAAGGTCCGGCGTAGAGGGTAAGACCCCCGTAGTCGAAACGTCAGCGGCTCGTTTGAGAGACACCCAAGTAGCACGGGGCCCGAGAAATCCCGTGTGAATCTGGCGGGACCACCCGCTAAGCCTAAATATTCCCTGGTGACCGATAGCGGATAGTACCGTGAGGGAATGGTGAAAAGTACCCCGGGAGGGGAGTGAAATAGTACCTGAAACCGTGTGCCTACAAGCCGTGGGAGCGTCGGACATCAGCTTGCTGGTGTCTCGTGACTGCGTGCCTTTTGAAGAATGAGCCTGCGAGTTTGCGGTGTGTTGCGAGGTTAACCCGGGTGGGGTAGCCGTAGCGAAAGCGAGTCCGAACAGGGCGATTTGAGTAGCACGCTCAAGACCCGAAGCGGAGTGATCTAGCCATGGGCAGGTTGAAGCGGAGGTAAGACTTCGTGGAGGACCGAACCCACCAGGGTTGAAAACCTGGGGGATGACCTGTGGTTAGGGGTGAAAGGCCAATCAAACTCCGTGATAGCTGGTTCTCCCCGAAATGCATTTAGGTGCAGCGTCGTGTGTTTCTTGCCGGAGGTAGAGCACTGGATAGGCGATGGGCCCTACCGGGTTACTGACCTTAGCCAAACTCCGAATGCCGGTAAGTGAGAGCGCGGCAGTGAGACTGTGGGGGATAAGCTCCATGGTCGAGAGGGAAACAGCCCAGAGCATCGACTAAGGCCCCTAAGCGTACGCTAAGTGGGAAAGGATGTGGAGTCGCAGAGACAACCAGGAGGTTGGCTTAGAAGCAGCCACCCTTGAAAGAGTGCGTAATAGCTCACTGGTCTAGTGATTCCGCGCCGACAATGTAGCGGGGCTCAAGCGTACCGCCGAAGTCGTGTCATTGCAGCATGTACGCCCAACGGCGGCTGTGATGGGTAGGGGAGCGTCGTCTGCCGGGTGAAGCAGCACCGGAAGGTAGTTGTGGACGGTTGACGAGTGAGAATGCAGGCATGAGTAGCGATTCACACGTGAGAAACGTGTGCGCCGATTGACTAAGGGTTCCTGGGTCAAGCTGATCTGCCCAGGGTAAGTCGGGACCTAAGGCGAGGCCGACAGGCGTAGTCGATGGATAACCGGTTGATATTCCGGTACCCGCTGTGAAGCGTCAAACATCGAATCCAGTGATGCTAAGCCCGTGAAGCCGTCGGCTGAGTCTTCGGACGAGGTCGGAGTGGTGGAGCCGGTGACCCGAGCTGGTAGTAGGTGAGTGATGGGGTGACGCAGGAAGGTAGTCCATCCCGGGCGGTGGTTGTCCCGGGGTAAGGGTGTAGGCCGCAAGGTAGGTAAATCCGCCTTGCATCCGGCTGAGACCTGATGCCGAGCCGATTGTGGTGAAGTGGATGATCCTATGCTGTCGAGAAAAGCCTCTAGCGAGTTTCATGGCGGCCCGTACCCTAAACCGACTCAGGTGGTCAGGTAGAGAATACCGAGGCGTTCGGGTGAACTATGGTTAAGGAACTCGGCAAAATGCCCCCGTAACTTCGGGAGAAGGGGGGCCACGCCTGGTGATGAGCTTTGCGCTCTGAGCTGGGGGTGGCCGCAGAGACCAGCGAGAAGCGACTGTTTACTAAAAACACAGGTCCGTGCGAAGCCGTAAGGCGATGTATACGGACTGACGCCTGCCCGGTGCTGGAACGTTAAGGGGACCGGTTAGTGATCTTTCGGGGTTGCGAAGCTGAGAACTTAAGCGCCAGTAAACGGCGGTGGTAACTATAACCATCCTAAGGTAGCGAAATTCCTTGTCGGGTAAGTTCCGACCTGCACGAATGGCGTAACGACTTCTCGACTGTCTCAACCATAGGCCCGGTGAAATTGCACTACGAGTAAAGATGCTCGTTTCGCGCAGCAGGACGGAAAGACCCCGGGACCTTTACTACAGTTTGATATTGGTGTTCGGTTCGGCTTGTGTAGGATAGCTGGGAGACTTTGAAGCTTGGACGCCAGTTCAGGTGGAGTCGTCGTTGAAATACCAGTCTGGTCGTGCTGGATGTCTAACCTGGGTCCGTGATCCGGATCAGGGACAGTGTCTGATGGGTAGTTTAACTGGGGCGGTTGCCTCCTAAAGGGTAACGGAGGCGCCCAAAGGTTCCCTCAGCCTGGTTGGCAATCAGGTGTTGAGTGTAAGTGCACAAGGGAGCTTGACTGTGAGACCGACGGGTCGAGCAGGGACGAAAGTCGGGACTAGTGATCCGGCGGTGGCTTGTGGAAGCGCCGTCGCTCAACGGATAAAAGGTACCCCGGGGATAACAGGCTGATCTTCCCCAAGAGTCCATATCGACGGGATGGTTTGGCACCTCGATGTCGGCTCGTCGCATCCTGGGGCTGGAGTCGGTCCCAAGGGTTGGGCTGTTCGCCCATTAAAGCGGTACGCGAGCTGGGTTTAGAACGTCGTGAGACAGTTCGGTCCCTATCCGCTGTGCGCGTAGGAGTCTTGAGAAGGGCTGTCCCTAGTACGAGAGGACCGGGACGGACGAACCTCTGGTGTGCCAGTTGTTCTGCCAAGGGCATGGCTGGTTGGCTACGTTCGGGAGGGATAACCGCTGAAAGCATCTAAGCGGGAAGCCTGCTTCGAGATGAGGACTCCCACCCACTTGATGGGGTAAGGCTCCCAGTAGACGACTGGGTTGATAGGCCGGATATGGAAGCACGGTAACGTGTGGAGTTGACCGGTACTAATAGGCCGAGGGCTTGTCCTCAGTTGCTCGCGTCCACTGTGTT
>NZ_JBYIQX010000103.1:0-3136 GCF_057707805.1 Streptomyces sp. bgisy159
ACACCCTCACCCCACCCCGTACCATCCGCACCCTCCCCGAACGCCTTGCACCGGCCATCGGCCGCCAACCCACCCTGGCGACCGAACTCGGCAAAGACATCAGGGGTGGACATCACCGTCACTCCACCGGCCAGCGCCAGATCACACTCCCCCGCCCGCAACGACTGCACCGCCAGGTGCAGAGCGACCAGGGACGACGAACAGGCCGTGTCCACCGTCACCGCAGGCCCCTCAAGACCCAGCACGTACGACACACGCCCCGAGACGACGCTCGCCGCGTTGCCGGTCAGCAGGTGGCCTTCGATGCCCTCGGGCAGATCGCCGCCGTGGACGGCGCCGTAGTTCTGATTGCTGCATCCGACGAAGACGCCGGTGCGGCTGCCCCGGATGGAGCCGGGGTCGAGGCCCGCGCGCTCGAAAACCTCCCAGGAGGTCTCCAGGATCAGGCGCTGCTGTGGGTCCATCGCGAGTGCCTCACGAGGCGACACTCCGAAGAAGCCGGCATCGAAGTCCGCTGCCGTGGCGACGAATCCGCCCTGGGCGGTCGAGGCCGCGGCGGCATCTGCCGTGTCCCATCCTCGGTCCACCGGGACAGGTGTAATCGCATCGGTGCCGGAGAGCACCAGGTTCCACAATTGCTCCGGGGTGGTGACGTCGCCGGGGTAGCGGCAGGCCATGCCGACGATGGCGATCGGCTCTGAGGCGGCCTGGGTGAGTTCTTCATTGCGCCGGCGCAGACGCTCGTTCTCGGAGAGGGAGGCGCGCAGCGCGGCGACGACGCGCTCTTCGGAGGTGGACATGCTCAGCTCCACTGGTTCGTGGCCCGTTCGCGGGCGGACGGGAAGAGTGGCTGCGGGGGCGGGTGGGGTCTCAGGAGGTGGAGTCGCCCAGGGCCAGTTGAACGAGTGCGTCGACGTCCATCGTGTCGATCGCGCCGGGTGAGGAGGTGTCGTCGGACGGGCGTGCGGGGGCGTCCGCGCCCTCCTGTGCCAGGGACAGGACGGCCGTCAACAGGCCACTCTCCTGCCAGCGGGAGAAGGGGATCGCGGACAGGACGGTACGGAACGAGGCCTCTTCACCGTCCTGTGCCGATGTCTCGTCCGAAAAGAGCTCCTCGTAGAGGCGATCGGCGAGGTGGCGTGGCGTCGGGTGGTCGAAGACCAGCGTCGTCGGCAGCCGCAGGCCGGTCTCCGCGTGGAGTCGGTTGCGCAGTTCCACGGCGGTGAGGGAGTCGAAACCGACGTCTCGGAAGGAACGGTCGAGGCCCACGGCCGAACTCGTCGACCGTCCGAGCACGGCGCCGGCCCGCTCGCGGACGATCTCCCGCAGGGCCCGCCGACGCTCCTTCTCCGGCCGGTTCGTCAGGCGAGCGACGAGGGCGGCACGGACGTCCTCGGTCTCCTTGTCCCCGGTGACGTCGGGCGTCGTTGCCTCGAAGCCCGGAAGCGTGCTCAGGAGAGGGCTGGGACGACGGCTGGTGAACGCGGGAAGGAAACGCTCCCAGTCCACGTCGGCCACGGTGACCGCGCCGCCAGATTCCTCCAACGCGGATGCGAGCCCCAGCAGTGCGCGGCCGGGTGGCATGGCCCGCAGGCCGTGCCGCCGCAGTTCCGCCGCTCCGGCGCTCGACACCATCCCTCCGCCCGACCACGGGCCCCATTGCACCGTGACACCTGCCAGTCCGCGGGCGCGGCGGTCCTCCACCACGGCGTCCGCCCAGGCATTCGCCGCCGCGTAGGCGCCTTGGGATCCGCTCCCCCACACGGCCGCGATGGACGAGAACACCACGAAGGCACTCAGGTCCCGGTCACGGGTCAGCTCGTCCAGGTGCACCGCGCCGTACGCCTTCGCCCCGACGACCCGCTCCAGATGGGCGGTGTCGATGTCGTCGAAGGGCATGTGGTCCGGTACGCCCGCCACATGGAAGACGGCGTCGGCCTGGTGCCGGGAGAGCAGCGCCTCGACCGCTTCCCGGTCCGCGAGGTCGCAGGCCTCGACGCTCACCTGGTCGGCTCCCATGTCGTGCAGGTCCGCGACGAGCTGTGCGACGCCGTCGGCGTCGGCTCCGCGGCGGCTGGTGAGAACCAGTTCCTCGGCACCCTGGCGGACGAGCCAACGTGCGACGTGCGCGCCGAGAGCACCGGTCCCACCAGTGACCAGCATTGTTCCGGAAGGCTTCCACCCCTGTCCGGTGCCCTGCGGCGCCGGAACCTGACGCAGACGCCTGCCAAAGGCTCGGCCGTCCCGTACCGCGATCTGGTCCTCCGCAGGGGAGGCGACGACGTCGGCGAGAAGGCGGGCGGCGTCGCCGTCCAGAGTCTCGGGCAGATCCAGCAGCCCGCCCCAACGATCGGCATGCTCCAGCGCGACGACCCGCCCGAGCCCCCAGATGGCGGCCTGTTCGGGAACCGGCCGGCCGTCGGCGGACTGCCCGACCATGACGGCTCCCCGGGTGACCCACCACACGGGCCCGCCCGCCTGCGCGTCGCCCAGCGCCTGGGTGGCGCCGAGTGCCTGCTCCAACGTGGCGGGCAGCACGATCACACCCGCTGCTTGCGCCCTCATGGTCGCGACGGCAGCGGTGACGGCGCGGGCGAGGCTCTGTCGGTCGGGACGCTCGGGAAAAGACAGGAGAAGAGGGTCGGACAGGCCCGCGGTCACGGTGTCGACCAGCGCGGTAGCCCCTTCGGGGTGGAGTACGAGCCAGCGACCGGTGCGGTGTGCTCCGGGTGTGGGAGTGACTGCCTCCCATTCGACGCGGTAGCGCCAGCCGTCCACTTCGGCCCGCTCCGTGCGCTCCTGCCGTCGGCCCGAGAACGCCGAAAGGACCTCCTGTACGACGTCCTCGCTGATGCCCAGCACGGTGGCCAGTTCGCGTGCTTCCTCCGGTGCCGCCGGTTCCCAAGGACGAAGATCGAGGGTGACCTCGCTGCGCTTCGTCTGGGGCCAGTACCGCTCACGCTGGAAGGCGTATGTGGGCAGGTCGACGCCTGCCGTCGAGCAGGGGCCCGTCACACCGGTCCAGTCGACGGGCACACCGGCCGTGTGGCCGGCAGCGGTACACGAGACGACGGCGTCGACCTCGTCGCGGTCCCTGCGCAGCATCGGCGCGAAGAGGAGAGCCTCTTCGTCGTCC
>NZ_JBYIQX010000104.1:0-3100 GCF_057707805.1 Streptomyces sp. bgisy159
GTGGTGGCGTTGGAGCCGTCGGTGCCGTTCCTGTCGACGGTGACCGGGCAGTGGGTCGATTCGGCGCTGACGGATGCCGGGTACTGGTATCGCAATCTGCGTCAGACGGTGCAGCTGGAGCCGGCCGTGCGGCGACTGGTGGAGTCCGGTCACGGAGCCTTCGTCGAGATGAGTCCGCACCCGGTGCTGACCGTGCCGGTCGCCGAGACGGTGGAGGCCGCGGGCGTGGAAGCGGTGGTTGTCGGGTCGCTGCGTCGTGGTGAGGGCGGTCTGGGCCGCTTCTATCTTTCCCTGGGTGAGGCGTGGGCCGGCGGGGTGTCGGTGGACTGGGCCCCGGCCTTCGAGGGGCTGTCGCCGCGCATGGTCGACCTGCCCACCTACCCGTTCCAGCACAGCCGCTTCTGGCTGGATCTGCCCAAGGCCCGGGTGAGCGCCGACCCTGCGGAGGAGGCGTTCTGGCGGACCGTGGAGGAGGGAGATCTGGAGGCGCTGGCCGGCACGCTCGGTGTCGAGGAGGGTCTGGAGGCCGTCGTACCGGCACTGGCCGCCTGGCGCCACACCCGCCACGCACGAGGAGCCGTCGACAACTGGAGGTACCGCACCGAGTGGCGCCCTCTGCCGGTCCGCGCCGCGGCCTCGGCAGCCGGAACCTGGCTGCTGGTCGTCCCCGAGGTTCCGGAAGGCATCCCAGTCGTCGCCGACACGGTGTCCGCGTTGGAGGCACGCGGTGGCCGAGCGCTCGTCATGACCGCTGCCGACGACCTGGACCGGGCCGCCCTCGGTGTTCTGCTCGCGTCGGCTGCCGAGTCGGCCGAGTTCAGCGGCGTGCTGTCGTTCCTGGCCCTTGACGAACGGCCTCACCCGCGCCACCCCGTGGTCCGGCTCGGACTGGCCGGAACCCTCACGCTCGTACAGGCACTCGGGGACGTGTCGGTCGACGCGCCTCTGTGGTGCGTGACCCGGGGCGCCGTCGGAACCGGCCGGCACGAGGCGCCGACCGCACCCGAACAGGCAGGTGTCTGGGGCATCGGGCGGGTCGCCGCCCTGGAGCACCCCAAGCGATGGGGCGGACTCGTCGACCTCCCGGCGGCCGGCGCCGACCATGCCGCGGACCTGCTGGTGGACACCGTCGTGGCGGGCGCGGTGGAGGACCAGGTGGCCCTCCGCGACGGCACTGCCCACGGACGTCGGCTCGTCCACGCGGCCACGGGCGGCAAGGCGGCGCCGCGCGACTGGAAGCCGCGTGGCACGGTCCTCGTCACCGGCGGTACCGGAGCACTCGGCGCTCATGTCGCGCGCTGGCTGTCCGGGCGCGGCGCGGAGCACGTCGTTCTCGTCGGCCGCCGTGGCGACGGCCCCCACCTCGACGACCTGCGGGACGAACTCGCAGGCCACGGCACGCGGCTTACCGTCGCCGCCTGCGACATCGCCGACCGTGATGCCCTCGTCGGCCTGGTGGACGGCCTCACCGCGGAGGGCGGACCCGTGCGTTCCGTCGTCCACGCGGCCGGCGTGAGCGTGCTCGGCCCCATCGCGGAAGCCCACGTCGAGCATCTCGCAGCCGTCCTCTCGGGCAAGGTGCTCGGCGCGGCCCACCTCGACGAGGTACTGGACGCCACAGAACTGGACGCCGTCGTCTACTTCTCGTCCATCTCGGGTACTTGGGGCGTTGCCGACCACGCCGCCTACGGCGCGGCGAACGCGATCCTCGACGCCTGCGCCGAGCGCCGGCGCGCCGACGGCACCCCCGTGCTCTGCGTGGCCTGGGGCCCCTGGGCGGGCGGCGGGATGATCGCCGAGTCCGTCCAGGACGTGCTCCGCCGCAGGGGCGTTCCCGTCATCCAGCCGGACACCGCGATCACCGGGCTCCAGCAGGCCCTCGATCACGACGACACGGTCGTGGCGGTCGCCGACGTCGACTGGCGCCGGTTCGCCGAGGTGTTCACTTCCGTACGCGGCAGCGCCCTCTTGGCCGAACTGCCCGACGTCTCAACGGGATTGGCCGACGCCGAGGCCGAGAACCCCGTCGGCACCTCCGCCGCGCTCCGCGAACTCGCCGACCTTCCGCCCGCTCGTCGGCTCGCCGCACTGCGCACCCTCGTCGGCACCCATGTGGCGGCTGCGCTGGGACATGCCGACGCCGGGGCCGTCAGCGCCGAGGCGGCGTTCAAGGAACTGGGCTTCGACTCCCTCACCGCCGTCGCCCTGCGCGACCGGCTGCACCGCGCGACCGGCCTGAGGCTCCCCACCACCGTCGTCTTCGACCACCCGACCGTTTCCGCGCTCGCCGCCTGCCTCGACGACCTCGCGTTCGAGGGCCGGGGAGGCGAGGACGCAGAGCCCGGCACGGACAGCACACTCGTGGCGGCCCCCCGGGACCTCGGTGACGAGGAGCCCATCGCCATCGTGTCGATGGGCTGCCGCTTCCCCGGCGGGGTGCGTACGCCGGACGACCTGTGGCACCTGGTCCTCGACGGCGTGGATGCCATCACTCCGCTCCCCACGGACCGGGGCTGGGACCTCGACGCCCTCTACGACGCCGACCCCGACCACCTCGGCACCAGCTACGTGCGTGAGAGCGGGTTCCTCGACGAGGCGGCCGAGTTCGACGCGGCCTTCTTCGGCATCTCGCCGCGTGAGGCGACGGCGATGGACCCGCAGCAGCGACTGCTGTTGGAGACCACCTGGGAGACCCTGGAGAGGGCGGGCATCGACCCCAAGAGCCTGCGGGGCAGCGCCACCGGTGTCTATGTCGGCCTCACCGACCAGGAGTACGCCGTCCGGCTGCGCGCCGCGTCCGGAGACAACGAGGGGTATCTCGCCACAGGGGCGGCGGCGAGTGTGGCGTCCGGGCGCATCGCCTATGCGCTGGGGCTGGAGGGCCCCGCGGTGACGGTCGACACGGCCTGTTCCTCGTCCCTGGTCGCTCTGCATCTCGCCGTCCGCGCTCTCCGAGCGGGTGAGTGCCGCCTCGCGGTGGCCGGTGCGGCCACGGTGATGTCGGGACCGGGACCGTTCGTCGCCTTCAGCCGTCAGCGTGCCCTGGCCGCGGACGGCCGCTGCAAGCCCTTCGCCGCCGATGCCGACGGCTTCGCGCTGT
>NZ_JBYIQX010000105.1:0-2897 GCF_057707805.1 Streptomyces sp. bgisy159
AGCCTTTTCCAACCTGGTTCTGGCGTGCGGCTGTTGGACTGACAACGTGGTGAAGCCCCTGGTAGATGGGTTTTCGACCAAGAGAACCGGCTCCACCAGAGGCTTCACGTGCTTGTCTACCCGTCGGGCGTCGACGTGTCCAGCTCCGCCCTTCGCTTCCTCACGCAGCAGCTGCGGCGCCACCGCCGCGCGATCGGCTCCCGGTGGCGGCGCCTGAGCGCCGGCCGCCAGGCCCTTCTCACCCTCGCCCACCTGCGGATGGGCCACACCTATGCCCAGCTCGGAGCCGGGTTCGGCATCGGCACCACGACGGCCTACCGCTACGTCACCGAAGCGGTCGAGCTCCTGGCCGCTCTCGCCCCCGGCCTGACCGACGCGGTGCGTACCGCTTCGGCGAAGGCGTACCTGATCCTGGACGGCACGCTCCTGCCCATCGACCGCATCGCCGCGGACCGGCCGTTCTGTTGAGTCGGCACGGAGCGCGGTGCCGATGTTGCCATCGGTCCGTTTCTCCGTGCCGCTCGCCGAACCCGGCGTGCGGCTCTCACCGCACCGGGCTCTCCACGGTCTCTGCCGTTCAAGCGTGGTTGAGTGTCCAGGGGTTGGGGATCGTGTTGCCCCGGTAGCGATAGCGGGTGACCGCGATCGAGACCATGGGGAACAGTTCGATCCCGTCCGCCGAGAGCTTGTGCCACCGGCCGTTGCGGTCAGTGAAGCGTCGGCGTACGTCCTTCCACCTCCAGCGGTGCAGCACCATCCACCAGCTGGTCACCCGTCGCCATACGAAGTGGTCCAGGGTTTTCAGCGTGGTCTTGCATACCGCGCGCTTGAAGTAGTTGCCCCAGCCGCGCAGAATCTGGTTGATCCTCTTCAGCACGGTCCCCGGGTCCTGCTGCGACGTTCTGTTCGTCAGGGCACGGACCTTGTCCTTCAGCTGCCGGATGGGCCTCTCGGCGATGAAGGTGTAGACGTACCACTTGTTCGAGCCCCGCTTGCGGCGCCACTGGATGTAGAACCCAAGGAAGTCGAACCCGTCCGACATGTGCACGATCTGAGTCTTGGCCGGTGACAGCCGCGGCCCGAGAGGGTGCAGAACGTCGGCGATGTCCTCGCGCAGGCGGGCGACGTCGTCGCGACAGCCGTCGACCAGGACGACGAAGGCGTCCGCGTAGCGGACGATGCGCCAGTTCGGGCGGCCGTGATGACGGTGGTGTGCCCGCCTGCCTCTGGTGGACATCCGCCCGCCCGGCTCCCATGGCTCCATCACGTGCTCGTCGAGCGCGGACAGAGCGATGTTCGCCAGGAGCGGGGAGAGGACGCCACCCTGCGGGGT
Organism: Streptomyces sp. bgisy159; assembly: GCF_057707805.1. Classification (NCBI taxonomy): domain Bacteria; kingdom Bacillati; phylum Actinomycetota; class Actinomycetes; order Kitasatosporales; family Streptomycetaceae; genus Streptomyces; species Streptomyces sp. bgisy159. Next base: position 1,334 of record NZ_JBYIQX010000105.1, read on the forward strand.
GCCGGTGAAGGTCTCCTCGCGACTGCCGCCCTCGGTGAGGACTCCGGCCTTGAGGAACGCCTTGACCAGCCGCAGCACGCGCTTGTCCTTGACCCTCGCGCGCACTCGGTCCATGAGGGCCGTGTGGTCGATGGAGTCGAAGCACGCCTCGATGTCCGCGTCCAGCCCCCATCGATAGCCGTTGGTGCCGTAGCGGTGGATCTCGGCGATCGCGTCGTGTGCGCGCCGCATGGGCCTGAATCCGTAGGAGACCGGCAGAAAGTCGGCCTCGAAGATCGGCTCCAGCACCAGCTTGAGAGCTGCCTGGACCACCCGGTCGGAGACGGTCGGGATGCCGAGCTTGCGCACCTTCCCGCTCCCGCCAGGCTTGGGGATCTTGCGTTCGCGTACCGACAGCGGGCGGAATTCACCCGTCTTCAGTACGTGGCGCAGGTCCTCCAGGTAGCCCGGGAGGCCGAGTTCCCGCTCGACGTTGACAACGGTGAGGTCGTCGACGCCCGGGGTTCGGGCTCCCTTGTTGCTCGCGACCCGTTCGAACGCCACGAGCAGCGTCGCCGGGTCGCACACGAGGTTGAACAGATCGTCGAACCTGCGGCCGTCATCGGCCACCGCCCAACGGTGAAGCTTGGCCTGCATCCCCGATACCCGCTGCCGGGGCCCGAGTTGGGCATCGGTCAGCAGAGCACCGCCATTCGGCGGCGCGTCTTTCGGCATGGCAGCGTCCTTCCCTTCTCGATACCGCTGCCGCCCTTCCCCAAGTGCCGGGCTTTCCCCGGCTCGGAGTACTTCGGCGGCTCCGCCCCCTCCCGGTACGGTCGGCCGACGGTGGACCCAGCCCGTCGCCTGCGCTGGGCGCGCAGGTAGAGGGCAGCGCCGGGACGGTTCCCGTGTTCGCTCGCTGTTCGATCGTCGGAGTAGGAGCCCGGCTATGCCCCCGCGGCCTCGCCACGGCTACCCCGCAGCACTTCACCGTGGCCTCCCCGCGCGACCGAAATAGACCACCCGGAAAGTTCCCCGCCGGCCGAACATCCAGCAGGGACGCACCGCATCCAGCCCTCATCCACCAGGTTCGAGCTGGCGTGCCTTAAGGAGGCGTAGACGCCGGTTCCTCGCGTACTCCTCGCCGTCTCGCTTGCCGGACCGCACCATCTGGCAGTACTGGCACGTCCCGGCTTTGTCGGGGCTGCTTCCCGCCCTCCCCGGCACCTCCCGGTTCAGGCTGCCCCCAGCTTCAACCGCCCTGCTGCGACAGGGCGATGGCGGTGGTCTTTCACCTCCACTCGAACAGCAAGCGCCTCACGGCGCACACTCCGGCAAACACAAGAGGCACGGGATGAACGTGCAGGTGATCGCCGACCCCTTCGGTCGGCTGCTGTGGGCCTCACCGGCCCTGCCCGGTGCCGTCCACGATGTTCGCGCGGCCCGTGAACACGGCATCGTCGACCCCTCGCCGAGGCAGACATCCCGTGCTGGGCCGACAAGGGCTACCGAGGCGCCGGCGGCACCGTCCGCACCCCGTGCTGGGGACGATGGGACACCCTCTCCGCAGGCCAGCAGGCGGTCA
>NZ_JBYIQX010000106.1:0-2820 GCF_057707805.1 Streptomyces sp. bgisy159
TGTCGGCGTACACGTGAACGTGCAGGGTCGCGTACGGATGAACGTGCAGGGTTCCTGATGTGCTGAGGTTCAGGGTTCGACACTCTGCTGCCTGTTGGTCGAGGTCGCAGAGATGGGGTGGCCGTGGTCCTGGATCCGCAGCGCTGGCTGGAACTACGGCGTTTTCGTGGCCTGGTCGAGTCCGGAGTGATGAGCCTGACCGAGGTTGCCAAGGAGACTGGCCTGAACTGGCGGACGGTCAGCAAGTACCTGGCAGCCGACGGACCCGCATCGCCTCCGCGCCGGTCACCGAACGGCAGGTCACGGGCGAGGGTGATCGACGAGTTCGCGCCGCTGGTCGACTCGATGCTGCGGGCGGAGATCCTGATGAAGGCCGCCGTGATCCACGAGCGGCTCGCCCAGGAGTACGGGTTCACCGGCAACTACCAGCGGACCAAGCTCTACGTCCAGGAAGCCCGGCCCCGGATCGCCGAGGAACTCGGCATCACGCCGAATGAGCTGGCAGGCATGCACCGCCGCTTCGAGGTGATCCCCGGCGCCCAGGCCCAGGTGGACTGGGGCGACGAGGGCAAGATCCTCGCCCACATGGGCATCCCGAAGGTCTACTCCTTCCACATGACGCTGTCGTACTCGCGCGACCCGTTCTGCTGCTTCACCACCAGTCAGGACCTGCAGACGTTCTTCGACTGCCACCGCCGCGCGTTCGCGCACTTCGGCGGCGTCCCGATGACGATCGTCTACGACCGGACCAAGACCGTCGTCCGCCGCCACGTCGCCCCCGGCGAGGCGGTCCCACTGCACCCGGAAGCGGTCGGCTTCGCCGGACACTACGACTTCGATATCGACGTTCTGGCCGCCTACCGGCCCACCGGCAAGGGCCGCGTCGAGCGCCAGGTTCTGATCGTCCGTGACCACGTCCTGTCCGGCCGGTCCTTCTCTTCCGTCGAGGAGATGGACGCCGCCTTCATCACCTGGGTGCCGCAGCGACGGGCTCAGGCCCACCGGACCCACCAGCAGGTCATCGGAGAGCGGGCGGCCCGTGATCACGTGGCCCTCAAGCCTCTGCCGCCGACCCCTTATCTGGTGGCCGAGCGGCACCTGCGGCCGGTCGGCAAGGACTGCCTCGTCGCCTTCGGCGGCAACCTCTACTCGGTGCCCGCCCGCAGGGTCCGCCCCCGGCAGCTGGTGGAGATCCGGGCCACGAAGTCGCAGATCATGCTGCATTCCACCATTGCCGACTCCAGCGGCGAGACCCTGCTGGCCACCCACCCGCGGGCGATCGGCCGCGGCGTCCGGGTCGTCGAAGAGTCTCACTGGGACGGCCTGCCCATGGGCAAGGGACGCCGGACCACCACCGGTGATGCCTTGCCGCCGCCCCGTCGTGAGCGTCCTCGGGGTGAGGAGACAGGGCCTTTGCGTGCTCTGCTGAACCGGGCCGCGGCCACCCATATCGAGGTCGGCCGTCGTCCGCTGTCGGTTTATGACGAGCTGACCGGCACCCGTCCCTTCACCACCCACCCGAGCATGAGGGAAACGTCTTGAGCGAGCTGGTCTCCACCCGCATCCGGAACACGGCCGGCAAGCTCGGCCTGCCTCACCTGGCCGAGACGATCAACGAGTACGCCCGGCGGGCCGACGAGGGGAAGATGGGCTATCTCGACTTCCTCGACCTGGTGTTGTCCGAGGAACTGGCTGTCCGTGACGACCGCCGCTTCCGCCAGGGCCTGCGGCTCTCGAAGCTGCCGCACCACAAGACGCTCGACGAGTACGACTTCTCCTTCCAGCCCGAGCTCGACCCCCGCAAGGTCAAGGACCTCGCCACCCTCTCGTTCGTCGAGGGCAAGGCGAATGCCGCCCTGCTCGGGCCGCCCGGGGTCGGCAAGACGCACATCGCCGTCGCACTGGCGGTCGCAGCCTGCCGGGCCGGCTACTCGATCTACTTCACCAGCCTCGACGACATGGTCCGCAACCTCAAAGCCGCCGAGACCGCCGGACGGCTGACGAACAAACTCGGAACCTACCTGCGGCCCGGCGTCCTCGTGGTCGACGAGGTCGGCTACCAGCCCCTCGAACGAGCCGAGGCGAACTTGGTCTTCCAGGTCATCTCCAAGCGCTACGAGAAGGGCTCGATCATCCTGACCTCGAACAAGACCTTCAGCGAGTGGGGTCAGGTCTTCGGCGACGAGGTCCTCGCCACCGCGATCCTCGACCGCCTCCTCCACCACTGCGAAGTAATCTCCATCAACGGCCCCAGCTACCGGCTCAAGAACCGTCTCCAGGCCATCGAGCGAGAGAACGACGTGGCCTGACCAGCTGCGATCACGACACCGGATCGTCGCCCGGCGGGATGAAGGCGTCGGCCCCATCAGCATCCTCGACATGCCCCTGAGCATCGACCGTGATGGCCGTCGCCCGCCCCTGCGACGTGATGAGCCAGGCCACCACCTGTTCCGTCAGCGGCGTTCCCCCTGGGCCCTCGTTCTTCCAGTGCACCCGCCACCCTCCACCAGGCACGGCGGCCACGACCTGGTCGGCTCGCTCCAGGTGCGAGAAGTCCTCGTAGTCCGTCACCGCACGCAGGGCGCCGCGCTTGGGATCGACGACCAGGGCCGTCCCGGTCACTTGGTCCCAGCCCTCCACACGGACCATGCGGCCGATCTCGGTGTCGGTGCCATTGAAGATCGCGGTCCAGCCGGTCTGATTGAAATAGCGAAGAGACACCGCGCCATCATCTCGAACCACGACGCTCGCGCTTCACAGGGCTCCCTGCTCTGCACGTTCATCCGTACGCAGCTCTGCACAGAGACGAGTACGCCGACA
>NZ_JBYIQX010000107.1:0-2611 GCF_057707805.1 Streptomyces sp. bgisy159
CTTGCTGCACCCGGGACTCCGACCGTCGGCCTGCGCATAGCGGTAGAAGGCGTTGTCCAGAGCGGCCCAGCCGCGGTCCTCGGGGAAGTCGACGATGCCGTCCCGTCCGTCGGCGAGCAACTCCCACAGGTCCTCCGGCGACTCCACACCGCCCGGGAAACGGCACGCCATCCCGACGATCGCCACCGGTTCGTCCGTTGCGACCGAAGCCGTGGAGGCGGTCGACGTCACCTCGTCGAACAGCTCGCCGTAGATGTGGGCGGCCAGGGCCTGGGGCGTGGGGTGGTCGAAGACCGCAGTGGCGGGGAGGGTCACGCCCGCCGCGGCCGCCAGCACGTTGCGCAGCTCCACCGCGATCAGCGAGTCCACGCCCAGATCGCGGAACGCCCGCTCCGCACCCACCTGTTCGGGGCCGTCGTGTCCCAGAACCAGGGCCGTGACCTCCTGGACATGTTCCACCACGAGACGTTGCCCGGCGTCACGGGGCACCCCTGCCACGCGTGCGCGCAGTTCGCTTCCAGTGCGTTGGGTCCCGCGCGGTTCGGGGGTGGAGTCGGCTGGGGCCACAGGGGTGAGGAGGGCACTGGGACGGACCGCGGTGAACGCGGGGACGAAATCGGGCCAGTCGATGTCCGCGATCAGTTGGGTGGTGACGCCGGTGTCGAGCGCGGCTCCGAGTGCGGAGAGGGCGAGCCGGGGGTCGAGTGCCGTCACGGCCCCCTGACCACGGCGCCGGCCGCCGGACTCCGCTGCCATACCGTCTCCGGCCCACGGACCCCAGGCGATGGAGGTGGCGGGACGGCCCTCCGCCCTCCGCCGTTCGGCGAGCGCGTCGAGGACGGCGTTGGCGGCGGCGTAGGCGCCCTGCCCCGGGCTTCCCAGCGTTCCCGCCAGGGAGGAGAAGAGGACGAACGCCGACAGGTCGCGGTCCTGTGTCAGCTCGTCGAGCAGGAGCGCTCCCGTGGCCTTGGGCCCCCTCACTCGGTCGATGCGCTCGGCGTCCGTCGCCAGCAGCGTGGCGTCGTCCAGGATCCCGGCAGTGTGGAAGACCGCGTCGACCGGGTGCGCGGCGAGGAGCCCGGCGAGTTCAGCGCGTACGGAAACGTCCGCGGCAGCCAACGTGACCTGCGCGCCCATGCGCTGGAGCTCCTCGCGCAGTGCGGTCGCACCCGGTGCCGCTTCGCCGCGGCGGCTGACGAGGAGAAGGGTGCGGGCACCGCGTTCCACCGCCCAACGGGCCACGTGGGCGCCCAGGGCACCGGTACCCCCGGTGATCAGAACCGTGCCGTCGGGCTTCCAGGCCGGGGTACCCGAGGACAGCGGTGTGGTCTGTGCCAGCCGACGGCCGAAGACGGCGTGAGCCCTGACGGCAACCTGATCCTCGCCGGGCCTCAGACGCGTCAGAGCCTTGGCGAGCCGTGCGCACACCCGGTCGTCGACGTCCGCGGGAAGGTCGATCAACCCGCCCCACGTATCGGGGTGTTCCAGGGCGGCGACGCGTCCCAGTCCCCAGACGGCGCTCTGTTCAGGGCTCACGGCACGATCAGCCCCTCCCACACCGACGGCGCCTTGGGTGAGGGCCCACAGTCGTACGCCCGCAGCCGGAGACTCGGCTACCCCCCGCAGCGCGGTCAGCGTGGTCACGACCGGATCGACGTGCGCGGCAAGCCCGAGCAGGGACAGCACTCCGTCCGTCTCCGCAGCCGTGAAGCGCAGTGCCTCGGCGGGGTCGGTGGGGTCCGTCACCTCTGCGACGTACGGAGTGATTCCGTGCTCGCGCAGGCCGAGCAGGAGGTCGTCCGCAGTGCGGCGCGACGACGCATCCAGTTCGGTGGGGAGCAGCACCGTCCAGTTTCCGGTGCGGGGCCGACCGGCCGTCGTCGTGGTCTCGTCGTGCCGAGTCAGTGGCAGCCAGGACACTTCGTACCGCAACGCGTCGAGCGCTGCCCGGTCCTGCCGCTGTCGGTACCACCTCGAAAGTGCCGGCACGACGGGCTCCAGCGTGTCCGCCGGAAGATCGAGATCCTCGGCCAACACCGACAGGTCCTCGCGCTCCACGGCGGTCCAGAAGTCGGCGTCGACCACTGTGGAGGCTCGCGTCGGACCGCAAGGACCGCCGGGCGACGGCTCGTTCGGGGCCAGCCAATAGCGTCGGTGCTGGAACTGATACGTCGGCAGATCGACCGGCGTCGTCTCGCCGTCACTGCCACGCAGAACGGCGGCCCAGTCGATTTCGCCCCCGTCGACGTGCAACAGCGCCATCGCGCGCAGTACGGCCGGGTGTTCCGGGGTGTCCTTGCGGAGGGTGGGTGTGAGGAGGGCGGGGCTGTCGTCCGGGACGGAGTTCCGGGTGAGGGCGGTGAGGGTGCCGTCGGGGCCGATCTCCAGGAAACGCGTCACGCCGTGGGCGTTCAGTGCGGTGACGCCGTCGGCGAAGCGGACGGTGTCACGGACATGCCGTACCCAGTACTCGGACGACGCCAACTCCTCGCCGGTGGCGAGCTGACCGGTCAGATTCGACACGACCGGAATGACCGGGGGCACGTAAGCAATACGCTCGGCCACCTCGCGGAAGGCGTCGAGCATCGGCTCCATCAACGGCGAGTGGAAA
>NZ_JBYIQX010000108.1:0-2257 GCF_057707805.1 Streptomyces sp. bgisy159
TCTCGACGACGGCCGAACCCTGACCCACTGACGGCGTATCAAATCTGACCCACTTGGTGATCTTCATCTGACCCTGGCCTTGGTGATCAAGGTCAGGAGGGAAGAGGTGATCCACGTGGAGGACTGGGCAGAGATCCGCCGGCTGCACCGGGCCGAGCAGATGCCGATCCGGGCGATCGCCCGGCACCTGGGCATCTCGAAGAACACGGTGAAACGCGCGCTGGCGCATGACCGGCCCCCGAAGTACGAGCGTGCGGCGAAGGGCTCGGCGGTGGACGCGGTCGAGGTGCAGATCCGCGAGCTGCTGCGGGAAACGCCGACGATGCCCGCAACCGTGATCGCGGAGCGGATCGGCTGGCAGCGCGGGATGACCATCCTCAAGGAACGGGTGCGTGAGCTGCGGCCCGCCTATCTGCCGGTGGATCCGGTCTCCCGGACGACGTATCGGCCGGGCGAGCTGGCCCAGTGCGACCTGTGGTTCCCCGAGGCCGACATCCCGCTGGGCTACGGGCAGACGGGACGCCCGCCGGTCTTGGTGATGGTGTCCGGCTACTCGCGGATCATCGCCGCGAGGATGCTGCCCTCGCGCCGGAGTGGGGACCTGATCGACGGGCACTGGCGGCTGCTGACCGCCTGGGGCGCCGTCCCCAAGATGCTCGTCTGGGACAACGAGGCCGGCGTCGGCAAGGGCCGGGTCACCTCCGAGTTCGCCGCGTTCGCGGGCCTGCTCTCCACCAAGATCTACCTCTGCCGGCCCCGGGATCCAGAAGCGAAAGGGCTGGTCGAGCGGGCCAACGGCTATCTGGAGACCTCCTTCCTGCCGGGCCGTCACTTCACCGGCCCCGACGACTTCAACACCCAGCTGGACGCCTGGCTGAAGGTCGCCAACCGGCGCGTCCACCGCACTCTGCAGGCCCGTCCGAGCGACCGGTGGGAGGCAGATCGGGCCGGGATGCTCGCACTGCCACCCGTCGACCCGCCGTCCTGGTGGCGGTTCCAGATCCGCCTGGGCCGTGACCACTACGTCCGCGTCGACACCTGCGACTACTCCGTCGACCCCGCGGCGATCGGCCGGATGGTGACCGTGCTCTGCGACAACGACGAGGTCATCGTCCTGGCCCAGGGCGGCGAGATCGTGGCCCGGCATCCCCGCTGCTGGGCCCGCCACCAGACCCTCACCGACCCGCATCACGCCGCCGCCGGCGACGTGATGCGCCGCGAAGTACACCGTCAGCACGGTGCAGCTGCCCGCGCGGCAGCGGCCCCAGACGTGGTCGAGGTCGAACAGCGCGAGCTGGGCACCTATGACCGACTCTTCACCGTCATCGACGGCGGCAACAACCAGGAGGCCGGCTGATGCCCGCTCGCACCGCCACCGACGCCACTACCCCGGCCACCAGCCGCCGCACCGGTCAGCAGACCGCCGCTGACCTCGCATTTCTCGCCCGGGCGATGAAGGCCCCGGCGCTACTGGACGCCGCCGAACGGCTCGCCGAGCGGGCCCGCAAAGAGTCCTGGACGCATGCCGAATACCTCGTCGCCTGCCTCCAGAGAGAGGTCAGTGCCCGCGAGTCCCACGGCGGCGAGGCCCGCGTCCGCGCGGCCCGCTTCCCGGCGATCAAGACGGTCGAGGAGCTGGACGTCACCCATCTGCGCGGCATGACGCGCCAACAGCTGGCACATCTGGGCACGTTGGACTTCATCACCGGAAAGGAGAACGCCGTTTTCCTGGGCCCGCCGGGCACCGGGAAGACACACCTGGCCATCGGTCTGGGAGTGCGGGCCTGTCAGGCCGGCCACCGCGTCGCCTTCGCCACCGCGTCCGAATGGGTCGACCGCCTGGCCGCCGCCCACCAGGCCGGACGCCTCCAGGCCGAGCTCACGAAGCTCGGCCGCTACCCGCTGATCGTGATCGATGAAGTGGGCTACATCCCCTTCGAAGCCGAGGCGGCGAACCTGTTCTTCCAGCTGATCTCGAACAGATACGAACGCGCCTCGGTGATCGTGACCAGCAACAAGCCCTTCGGGCGCTGGGGAGAGGTCTTCGGTGACGAGACCGTCGCGGCCGCGATGATCGACCGCCTCGTCCATCACGCCGAGGTCCACTCCTTCAAGGGCGACTCGTATCGCATGAAGGGACGCGAACTCGGACGCATCCCTCACGACGCCACCGACAACGACTGAACAACCGCAGCAGACACCACCTGGGTCAGGATTCAACCGCCCAAAGTGGGTCAGAGTTCAGCCGCCGCCGACA
>NZ_JBYIQX010000109.1:0-2170 GCF_057707805.1 Streptomyces sp. bgisy159
CGGCAGCGACGCCCTGTACGTGCCGGTGCTCGGCAAGAAGAGCTCCGAACCCGACACGCTCGTGACCGCCCTGGCACGGCTCCACCTGCGCGGTGGTGCCGTCGAGTGGAAGGCTCTCCTGCCGGGCGCCCGCCCGGTCGAACTGCCCACGTACGCCTTCCGCCGCGACCGCTACTGGCTGGAGCGCTCCTACGGCGAGGACGGTTCGGCCGCCGCCGGTCCGGGAGTACATCACCAGGTCGTATGGCGCACCGTCGCCGGCCGGTCCGAGGGCAGGCGCCTGTCCGGGCGCTGGCTGTTCGTGCGGCCCGTCTCACCGGAGGTCGGCGACGGCTGGGACGGCGCGCTGAACGACGTGCTGACCGAGGCCGGCGCCGAACTGACCGTCGTCGAACACCACCACCTCGACAGCCGGACCGAGTTCGCTCGCCGCATCTCCGACGCCGTCGGCGACGGTCCGGTGAGCGGGATCGTGTCCACGCTCGCGCTCACACCAGGGCATGACGAGGGGGTTCCCCACGGAGTCCTGGCGACCGCGGTGCTCACCCAGGCACTCGGTGACGCCGGCGTCGTGGCCCCGCTCTGGACGCTCACCCGGGGAGCTGTCACCACCGCGGCGGACGACCTCGCCCCGGATCCGGACCAGGCCGCCGTGTGGGGCCTCGGCCGCGTCGCCGCGTTGGAGCACCCCGACCGCTGGGGCGGCCTCGTCGACCTCCCACCCAGCCCGGACCGGCGCTCGGCCACCCGTCTCGTCGCCCTCCTCGCCGACCGCGACGCCGACGGCGTACGCGAGGACCAGGCCGCCGTCCGCCCCGGTGCACTGCTGGGCCGCCGTCTCGTCGCGGCGCCGTCCGAGGCGCAGGTGCCGTGGCAGCCCGCCGGTACGGTCCTGGTGACCGGTGGCACCGGTGCGCTCGGTGCCAGGGTCGCCCGATGGGCGGCCCGGAACGGCGCCGCGCACCTCGTCCTGGTCAGCCGCAGCGGGGACCAGGCGCCCGGAGCCGAGGAACTGCGGACGGAACTGCACGACCTCGGCGCCGAGACGACCTTCGCGGCACTGGACCTCACGGACCGCCCCGCCTTGGCCGCCCTGCTCGACGCCCACCCCGTGGACGCCGTCGTCCACACCGCCGGGGTACTGGAGGACGGAGTCCTCGACGGTCTCACCCCCGCCTCCTTCCGCGCCGTCTTCGCGGCCAAGGTGACAGGCGCCCGCCATCTGGACGAGCTGACCCGCGACCGCGACCTCACGGCCTTCGTCCTGTTCTCCTCCTTCGCCGGCACCGTCGGCTCCGCAGGGCAGGCCAACTACGCCGCCGCCAACGCCCTGTTGGACGCCCTCGCCGAGCGGCGTCGTGCCGCGGGCCTGCCGGCCACGTCGATCGCCTGGGGCCCGTGGGCAGGCGGTGGCATGGCTGCCGACGCGGACGCGGAAGGCCGCCAACTGCGAGGTGGCGTCGGCCTGCTCACCCCCGAAGAGGCGTTGGACGCCCTCGCGGCCTGTGCGGGAGACACACCGCCCACGGCGCTCGTGGCGGACATCGCCTGGGACCGCTTCGGTCCCGCCTTCTCCGCCGTCCGCCACAGCCCCTTGCTCACCGAGGTGTTCCACGCCCCCAGTGGTCCCGAGGCGACCACCGAGACGGTCACCACCGGGCTGCGGGCCCGCCTCCAGAACCTCGACCCCGAGTCCCGTCGCCGCGAACTCCTGACCGAGGTGCGCACCAGGGCCGCCGCCGCACTCGGGCACTCCGGACCCGAACAGGTGGGTGCTGAGCGGGCGTTCCGCGATCTGGGCGTGGACTCGCTGATCGCGGTGGAGCTGCGCAACGTGCTGGCGGCCGCGGCGGGCGTGACCCTCCCCGCCACGGTCGTCTTCGACCACCCCACACCTCGGGCGCTGGCCGCGTTCCTGTACGGCGAGCTGTACGGGGACGACGTCATCACCTCGATCGGCATCGAGAGCAGCACCGGCTCGGACGAACCGGTGGCGATCGTCGGGATGGCGTGCCGTTTCCCGGGCGGTGTGGAGTCGCCGGAGGACCTGTGGGAGTTGCTCGCCGACGGACGGGACGGCATCGTCGACTTCCCCGGGGACCGCGGCTGGGACCTCGGCCTGCTCTTCGCCTCGGACCCGGACAACCCTTACGCGAGCCACACCGCACGC
>NZ_JBYIQX010000011.1:0-201357 GCF_057707805.1 Streptomyces sp. bgisy159
GTAATGCCGGGGTATTCCGGTGCGTTGAAAAGGGCCCCGCAGTTCTCTGCGGGGCCCTGATCGTCAACCTGGGTGAATTACCCGGGATTCTTCCCGGGGTGTCCCGGTCCTCAGTCGGACAGGCGGGCGCCCGTCGACGTGGCGAACACGTGGGTCTCACCGGCGCGCGGCACGACGTGCAGCGAGCTGCCCTTCTCCGGGACGTCACGGCCGCCGACGCGGACCACGAGGTCCTTGGCCTCGCCGCCGACCTGGGCGGTGCCGTAGATGAACGCGTCGGAGCCCAGCTCCTCCACGACGTTGACGGTGACCTCGACGCCCTGGTCGGAGCCGGCGCCGGCCACGTCGAAGTGCTCGGGGCGGACGCCGACGGTGACCGTCTTGTCGGTGGCGGCGGAGAGCGCCTCACGCTCGACCGGCACGACCGAGTTGCCGAACTTCACGCCGCCGTCGGCGATCGGCACCTCGATCAGGTTCATCGCCGGGGAGCCGATGAAGCCGGCCACGAACAGGTTGGCGGGCTTGTCGTACATGTTGCGCGGAGTGTCGACCTGCTGGAGCAGACCGTCCTTGAGGACCGCGACGCGGTCGCCCATGGTGAGAGCCTCGACCTGGTCGTGGGTGACGTAGACCGTGGTGATGCCGAGGCGGCGCTGCAGCGAGGCGATCTGCGTACGGGTCGAGACGCGGAGCTTGGCGTCCAGGTTGGACAGCGGCTCGTCCATGAGGAAGACCTGCGGCTCACGCACGATGGCGCGGCCCATCGCGACACGCTGGCGCTGACCGCCGGAGAGGGCCTTGGGCTTGCGGTCCAGGTACTCCGTGAGGTCGAGGATCTTCGCGGCCTCCTCGACCTTCTTGCGGATCTCCGCCTTGTTGACGCCGGCGATCTTGAGCGCGAAGCCCATGTTGTCGGCGACCGTCATGTGCGGGTAGAGCGCGTAGTTCTGGAACACCATGGCGATGTCCCGGTCCTTGGGCGGCAGGTGGGTCACGTCGCGGTCGCCGATGCGGATGGCGCCGCCGTTGACGTCCTCCAGGCCCGCGAGCATCCGCAGGGAGGTGGACTTGCCGCAGCCGGACGGGCCGACCAGGACGAGGAACTCGCCGTCCGCGATCTCGATGTCCAGGGCGTCGACGGCGGGCTTCTCGGAACCCGGGTAGATGCGGGTCGCCTTGTCGAACGTAACAGTGGCCATGGTGAATGGGCCCCCTTCTACCGGCAGGAACGTGCCGGACGATCCGTTGTAGGAAGGTGGTTGGTGTAGTCCACACGGGTGAACTCGATCAGGACGGTACCTTCCGTTCACCCGCCCTGTCAGTACCTGGGGGACTGTGAACTTCGCGGAAATTTTCGACGGGACCGACCGGCGACCTGGGTACACTGCTCGGGCGCGCGGGTGACAGACCCGTGCGGGCCTCCTTAGCTCAGCTGGTCAGAGCACCGCTCTTGTAAAGCGAAGGTCGTCGGTTCGAATCCGACAGGGGGCTCTGTGTCTACCTGCATCAGCGTCCCCGCGATCATGGACCGGGGGGATGCTGACGGCAGGATTTGACGGCAGTCGCGCCTATCGGCGCCGCTTGAGCAGGCGATCCATGTGACCCATGGCCTCCCTGCGGTGGTCGTCGCTCACGTGGGTGTACACGTTCATCGTGACCGCGATCTGCGAGTGCCCCAAAATCTCCATCACGGTGCGGGGCGCGACGCCGGCGGCGAAGAGCAGCGACGCGCACCCGTGGCGGGTGTCGTGCAACCGCACCTTCGGCAGGCTGGCGGACTCGGAGATCCGCAGGAACGACCGGTAGAGGTTCCGCGGCTCGATGGGCCGACCGCTGCGCGTCGTGAACACGTGATCGCTTTCGTGCCACTCAGCTCCGGCCGCCGCTCGGCGGTCCGCCTGCCGCAGACGCTGCCACCGGAGCGGCGCCACGCACATCAGCGGAATCGGGACGACGCGGGCCCGCCGGTTCTTCGTCGTGTCCAGGTACAGCTCATTGCCGCCCCGGTGCAGCGTCGTGCGGACCGTGAGGGTGCGCCGGTCAAGGTCGACGTCCTTCCACTGCAACCCCAGGATCTCGCCCCGCCGCAGCCCCAGGGCGACGGCCAGGACGAATGCCGCGTAAAGCCCGTCTGTGCGCGCGGCCTCCAGGAAGGTCAGGGTCTCGTCCAGCGTCCACGGCCGGAGCTCCCGCGGCTCGACGCGCGGCGCCGGCACCAATTGGACGACGTTGCGGCTGATCAGTTCCTCACGGCAGGCAGCGGTGAGGGCGGTGCGCAGCACGCGGTGCGCCTCCTTCGCGGTCGCGGCGGACGCCTGTGCAGTCACCTTGGAGAGCATCTGCCGGACGTTGGCGGTGGTCAGCGACTCCAGCCGACGGCTCCCCAGCAGCGGCACCAGGTACAGCCGGACGTGCATCTCGTACTTCACGTACGTCGTGCGCTTCCGGTGCGGCCGGATGTACTCCTCCAGCCAGTACGGCAGCCACTCGGAGAGCTTGGCCGACCGCGACGGGGTCGGGATGCCCTGCCGGTCGCGGCGCACCAGCTCCTGCCGCTTCTCGTCGCACTCCTCCCAGGTGGCGCCGTAGACCGTCTTGCGCTTGCGGGTGCCGTCGGGCTGCGGGACGTAGACGCGCGCCTCATAGCGTCCGTCCTTGCGCTGCCAGATGCTGCCGGCGCCGTTCGGGTTCCTCTTGCGGGGTGCCATCAGGCTGCGTTCTCCTCCAGTCGGTCTTGCATGTAGCGGCGAACGGCATCGACGGGGATGCGGCGGGCCCGGCCGGACGTGTAGCTCGGGAGCTGTTTCGAGCGGATCAGGTCGTAGACCTTGCTGCGGCTGAGGCGCAGGGCGACCACGACTTCCGCGACGGTGAGGGCTTGAGGCTCTGTCGGGACGACGGTGAGCACGTCGGAACCTCCAAGACGGGGTGGGGCCTTCCTCGGCTTCCTTCTGGGAAATCCGCCACGTCCGCCACGCCGCCACAGCGCAGGTCAAAGCCTTGATCGTGTGGCGGGTAGCGGTTCTGTGGCGGATGGGCGCCGCCACACCGTGGCGGGTGTGGCGGCGAGGGAGGGGCGGTCGGCTATCCGGCGAGGATGGGCTGTGTGGCGCCTTCGGCCGGCGTGTGGCGGATGCCGGTGGCGGTTTCCGCCACGGATTCGCCCCCGCTGACCTGCGGTGTGGCGGACGTGGCGGACGTGGCGGATTCTCCGGAGGGAGGGGGGCAGTACCGGGTCCACGCGTCCGTGAGGTCTTCCGCGTAGTAGCCCTTGGGGAAGCCCGACGGGGTGCGGATACCGCGCGGCTTGATGGGCTTGTTGGCGGGGGTGACGTACTGGCCGAGCAGCTTGGACAGCATCCGGGCGTTGAGCGGCTTGTCGTCCACATCGCCCCACGGGGCGTCGTCCAGGGCGAGCAGCATTTCGAGGATGACGGCGGTGGGCATGCGGTCGGCGCCGCAGAACACCTTGTCGCGCAGGTCGGTCAGGAGACGGACACCGAGGGATGCTTCGTTGCCTTCGTCGCTGGCCGCCTTGATGAGTTCGACGCAGGCGGCGCGGGCGCGGTCGGGCCAGTGGCCGCCGGCCGCGTCGGCGACCGCGAGCAGCGGTTCCCACACGTCTGCGGGCCGGTCCGTGACGCCCTCGGGCATCGCGGGCCAGGCTTCGGCGACCTGGTCGTGAACGGTTGCGGTCCACTCGGCGAGCCGGTCGCGCAGGGCGTGTCCCTGCTTCTCGTGGACGCGTCGGCGGTAGGGCTCGACCGTCTCGTTGGGTGCGCGCTTGCGCATCCGGATGATGACGGAGCGGGTCAGGATGGTGTCGGGCAGGGAGCCGAGCCCGGCCATGGCGACCGCGCAGAACGAGGCGAACCACGCGGCGGTCTGGTTCGAGCCGTCCCCGACGCAGCGCAGGGACTTGGCGCCGCGCCGGTATCCGGAGTTCAGGAACCCGCGGACCTCTTCGTTGCCGCCGGCCTTCGGCCCGAAGACGGTGTCGATCTCGTCGAAGAGGAGCGTGGGCTTGCCTTCCTCGGCTTCCACGAGTCGGAAGAGGGCGTTGGCGGAGGCGTTGACGGTGGTGGCCGCGCGGGGGGTGAGGGTTTCCACGATCTCCAGCGCGCGGGACTTGCCCGACCCCGGCTCCGGGGACAGGAACGCCAGCCGGGCCGTGCCGTCGAACGCGTCGATCAGGTGGGCGTGCGCGTCCCACAGGGTGACGGCGACGTAGGCGGCCTCGGTGGGGAAGACGTTGAAGCGGCGGTGGAAGGCTTCCACCTCGTTGAGCAGCGCAGCCCCGTCGATGGTGGGGGTCATGCGGCGTTCCTCCGTTCGGTGTGCTCGGCGGGGGTGCCGGTGCAGAGGTGCTTGTGGTCGGTGTAGTCGGCGACCAGGGCGGTCACGGCGGCCGGGCCGCGGGCGGTGCGGGCACGGCCGCAGGGGCAGGCGTAGGCGGCGGTGGGGGTCTCGCCGTGCCGCTTGGACCAGCGGGCACCGTCGTCGGGGTGGCGGTAGACCGGCGGGGCGCTGATGCGGATGCCGGGCCGGTCGGGCGTCGGGTCGTCCGTGCGGTGGCGTGCGCTGTCGGCGGGGAACCGGTCAGAGCGAAGGACAGTTCGGACGCCCTGACGGGCGGCGCCTGTCGGCTCGCCCACGGATGCGGTGTCCACAGGCTGTGGAGCGGCCGGCGGCCCGGCGGCGGTGGTGGGCAGGCTCTTAGTAGGCGGTGGGCTGGTCATGCCACCCGCCTGTCGGCCGCGTTGCGGGCGATGGACCAGTCCAGTCCGCGCCGGATCACGTCGTCGTAGTAGCGCTGGGACTGGGTGGCGTTGCCCGCCGCCGCCCTACTAAGAGCCTCCTCGACCTCCCCGCGGGTGAGGTCGCCGGATGCGACCAGCCGACCGAGGGCGCGCGAGGCCCGCAGCAGGGTGGCGTTGCGGGTGCCGTCCGCGGCGGTGGCCACGTTGCGCACCTCGCCGTGCAGCGCTGCTGAGGCGTATCCGCTCGCGCGGGTCGTCACCGGCACGGTGCGGCCGTGGGTGGGCCGCTGGCGGGGTTTGAGGGCGTCGTGCAGCCACTCGGGCAGCACGACGGGCGGGCGGCCGTCGAGAACGGTGTAGGTGCCGTCTGTGGTGGTGCTGCCGGGGGCGACGACGTAGCCGCCCCAGCCCCGGGTGTCGATCTTCTTGGCGAGCCGTCCGGCGGTGTTGTGCAGGCGAGTGCCGGGCGGCTGGGTGAAGTACAGGTGCTCACCGCCGCGCGCGGTCCGCACCCGGTAGGTGTCGGGGACGGGGTGTCCGGCGCGCTCGCAGAGCGCCTGAAAGCTGGTCACGCCGTCAGGCATTCCTTCTCGCTCTTGAGGCTTGAGCGTGTCCAGGTCAATGACCAGCAGCCCGGACGGGCCGGTCGCGATACCAACGTTGTACGGCTTGTGTGCCCACGCTTCGCTCAGCAGGCCGGGGTCGGTGGTGGCGCGTTCCTCCGGGGTCTTGTGACCGTCGGCGCAGCGGCCGGTGCCGGGGCAGTACTGCTCGGCGTGCCCGGCGGGCCGCTTGTCGTGGGGGCGCAGCGGGATGACGTGCCAGCCGCGCGCGGCGGCGTTCAAGGCAGCGCGGAGAAGGTGCTCGTTCACGCCGCCTCCAGCACGGTTGAAGCGGCGAGCCATGCGCGGCCAATCCACTGGGTGTAGGCGGGCGGGATGCATTCGCGGATGCCGTCGCGGTTCATCCAGGGCACGCCCATCGCCTTGCGGGCGAGGTCGACGCCGGAGAAGTTGCCGACGAACTGCCCGTAGTAGCCCGGCGGGACGGGGCGGCCCATCTTTGCCTGCGGCGCGGTGTGGGCGGGGTGGTCCGGCTGGCCGAGGGCGAAGCCGCCGCCGGTCTCGAAGAACCGGTGCCGGTACGTTTCCACGCCGAACATGGGCCCGCACAGCATCACCGGAGCACGCAACTTGGGCACCGCCCCGCCCACGTTCTCGATCACCCACGGCCGCCCCGTCGTCTCCAGGGCGGCGCGGGTGGGGGCGATCAGGTCCGGGTGGGTGTTGCCCTGGATGCGCTGGCAGTCGCTGTCGTGCTGGCACGGCGGCGACGCATGGATGAACTCGAACTGCGCCCCATGCTCCAGCACGAACGCGATCGCGTCCGCCTGAACGAACCGGTAGGGGTAGCGGGGCTGGGGGGCGAGGTCGACGCCGGTCACGTCGAACCCGGCGTCGGCGTAACCCTTGCCGGCGCCGCCCTGGCAGCAGAACAGATCCAGCAGACGCGGTCGACGGCCGCGCACTCGCCGGTTGGCGATGGGATGGGTCATCCTGAAGGTCTCCAGTTCCTTGACGGGTTCTGGCTGACAAGGGCGGCCCCGGACTTTGGCGAGACGGGGGCCGCCCTTGGCGTAGCTAGGCGCCCTTGTGGCGGGCGAGTTTGAGGGTGATGCCGCCGATACCGATGGGTCCGGCGGCGCCGGCGATGACGGTGGCGGTGTGGGCGGCGGTGTCGAGCAGGACGCACAGGGCGGCGACCAGCCCCCAGCCGCCGGCGACGACCGCGCCGGCGATGGCGAAGGGGATGAGCACGCGCCGCCACTCGGTCCGGGCCGGGGCCTGGTCGTGGACGACGATGACGACGGGCTGTCCGGTGGCCTGTGCGCGGTGGAAGGTGTCGGCGGGTATGTGCGGGGCGATATGGCCCGGCGGGGTGTGATTCATCAGGGCTCCCTCGGGGTGAGCCGCGGGCCCGCGCCGGCGGTGGCGCGGGCCCGTGTGGGTGGGTGTGGTGGTGGGGTGTGGCTTGTCGCGTTGCTTGTCGTCTCACTTGTCGTGCTGCTTGTCGTCCTGCTTGTCGCTTGTCTTGTCTTGTCGCTTGTCGCCTTGCAGGTCACAGGCCGTTTTCGGGCCCTCGGGGCGGCCCGGACGCGCATGTGTTCTCGCGGGCGACAAGCGACAAGTGATCAGTTCGCGTCGGGCTGTTCGGGGGCGTGGCGGTGGTGGACGTAGCGGGCTTTGGTGCCCTCCCCGACGCGCACGGCGGTGCCGTCCTGCACCCATGTCTTGAGCCAGCCGACGACGGTCTGCCGGGTGGTGCCGTACTCGTCGGCGAGGGCGCGGGCGATGGCGGATGCTCCGGTGCCCTCCGGGCCGGCGGCGAGCAGCGCGGCGAGCGCGGCCTGCTGCGCGGGGTTGTCCTGCTCGCCCCGCAGCGCCGACAGGTTCAGCCCGATCGTCCCGGTGGCCGGCGGTTCGGCGTCCGGGGTGTGGGGGTCGGGCGTGGTGGCGAACTCGGCGTCGATCTGCTCGCGGAAGCGGCGCAGCATCTCGTCTTCCGGCGAGACCTGTCCGGCCGCCTGCTCGCGCAGCGCGGACAGGTTCAGCCCCGCCCCGGCCTGCCGCCCGCCCGGGCCGCCGTTGTCGTGCTCGGGTGCGGGCTGGTCGCGCATCCAGGCTGTGCGCTCGGCGTCCCACCGTCGCGCGTACGCGGGTCCGGCCGCCTTGGCGGACACGGCGTCCAGGACGGGGTGGCGGTCGGAGGTGGCGGCGATGATCTCGCGGATCTGGTTGGGCAGGATCCGCCACGCCTTGAACAGCGCGGCCGGCGACTCCGGGGTGCCCATGAACCCGGCCCCCTTGTACGGGGCCTGGTCGACGCGCAGTCCGCGCGAGCCGGGGAACATCTTGGACAGGTCCATGCCCTCCGTCTCGCCGCCGGTGAGGGCGACGCGGACCTTGGCTTCCCGGCGGATCATCAGGTTGCCCAGCACCGCCCCGGTGGCGCCGAGGGCGGTCAGGATGGTGCGCAGGCCCATGGCGCGGGCGATCCGGATGACTTCCAGGATCTTCTCCGCGAGCTTGCGCATGGCCCGGTCCGGGCTGGCCAGGATCTCGGCGCCCTCGTCGATGACGAGCATGATCTGAGGGATGCGCGGGCCGACCGGAAGCAGGTCGGTGTTCTCCCGGGCGAGGAGATCCTGGTAGGCCATCTTGCGCTGCTTGGCGACCTTCACGGCGGTGTCGAGCATGGTCAGCGCTTCGTCGTAGGTGCCGGCGAGCCAGTCGACGCCGGGCCGTACCGGCGTGCCGTCGGTGCGGGTGAGGTCGCCGGTCAGGGCGGGCAGCACCCAGGGGAGGCCGGCGGATCCGGCGTTGAGGTCGATGACCCAGGTCAGGACGTCGTCGGCGCGGGCGAACCCGGCAAGGATCGTGTGGACCATGTTGGTCTTGCCTGATCCGGTCGGCCCGACGACCAGCGCGCATTGCTCGCGCAGGTGGGCCAGGACGTGCTCCGCGTTCGTCCGGTACCCCCACGGGATCCCTGCGGTGAGGGAGAGCGGGCCGTAGTCGGTGGGGTAGGTGCGCTGTTCGGCGAGGACGTTGACGGTGGTGACGTCGATGATGACGCGGCCCTGGTCGATGCCGGGGGAGGCGGCGACGGTGCAGCCGTGCGGGAGGCGGGCGTCGGCGGACAGCCGCCCCGACTCGGCGGCGATCTTGGTGTAGGTGGCGCCGCCGGGCGGGAGTTCAGCGTCCAGGGAGAACCCGGCCCCCGTCTCCCACCGCTCCACCCCCACGATGCGCACCGTGATGCCGCACACCCGCTGGATGCGGTCGATCCATTCCGCGGCGATGGCGCGGCGTTCGGCGGACAGCTCCGCTGCGATCTGCCGCTGCTCGACGGCCAGCGTCTCCGCCTCCCGCGCTTCCTCGTAGAGGGCGGTGGAGCGAGCGGCGGCGCCGATCCCGACGCCGATGGTGGCGAGCGATCCGAGCGCGGCCCAGGTCAGCGGGCCGTGGGTCATGGCCCATGTGGTCCAGCCGGCGCCGATGAGCCAGGACGCGGCGCGGGTGGCAAGGGTGCGGCCGGCGTTGCGCACGCGCAGCCCGATCACGGTGTGTCCCAGGGCGCCGGCGGTGCCGACGGCGAGTGCCCAGCCCGGGGGCATGTGGGTGGCGGCGCCGGTGGTGGCGATGGCGAAGGCTCCGGTGGTGGCGGACAGGGCGCCGGTCACGGACCCGTGACCGGCGGCCCAGTCCAGCACCGGGCCACTGCCGGCGTTCTGCTTGGCGGTGGCGGTGCTGCTCATCTCAGACGTTCCAGCCCTTCTCGGCCTCGGTGCCGTTGCGGGGGTCCTCGTGGCGGGCGATGTCCTGCTCGTGGGCCTGCCGGAACAGCGGGCCCATGTCCTCCGCGACGGCGACGGCGCTCATCAGGGCGCCGAAAATGTCGTTGAAGCCGTCCGCAACCTCCTTCTCCAGCGGAAACTCACTGTCGGAGCGCTCGGCGAGAATCTTCATCACGTTCGCGACGCTGGTCAGCGCGGCGGGCAGTCCCTCGACCATGGCCAGGATCTCCATGGCGTTCTCGGGGTCGTACTGGGTGGCGGCCTGCTCCATCTCGGCCGCGACCTCTTCGAACCGGAAACCGGACACACTCTCTCCTTCACTCACAGAGACATTCGGGCTGGTCGGTGCAGGGGTGGCGGGCCGCTCGACGGTTTCGGCGATGCCGTCCGTGCCGTCCGTGGCTGCTTCCGCGTCCGCAGCGGCTTCGGCGTCGCGCTGCTGCTCGCGGATCCCTTCATCGCGCTCGGCGCGCTGCTCGGCCGCCGTACGGGACAGCCGCCGATACAAGCGGCGCCCCGGATGCATCAGCGCCGGGATGCCGAACTTGCGTCCCACCCAGGAGGACAGGCAGCTCAGCAGCCCGACCGGCAGGGCGAGCAGGGCGGCCAGCAGACGGCGCCCGTGGAACCGGGCCGCCGAGCGGCGCAGCGCCTTGCGGGCGGCCCGCCGCGCCGGAGCCTTCCGCACCGCCGCCCGCTGCGCCGCCACGGTCCCGGCGGTCTTGGCGTCGCGCTGGGCACGGCTCCGGGTGACCGCCGCATCCCGCGCACCGCGAGCCTTCCGAGCCGCGCCACTCGACAGGCGGCCCCCGGAACGCCCGCCGCTACCGGGCCTACTGCCAGCGGATCCGGCGCGGGAGGCGCGGCGGGCATCAGCGACCGCCCGCCGGGCCGCAGTCGTCTGCGCCCGCCGCTCAGCACGCGAGCCGGCCGCAGCATGCTGCGCGGACCGCAGCGCCCTGACCTGCCCCACCCGGGCCGCAGCCCTGCCGACAACGCCAGCTGGCCGCGGGGACGCGCTGCGGGAGGCGTTCCCCGGGGTCTTGGTGCGGGTGTTGGTGCTGCCATTCCGCGCGGCCGGGCCGGTGCGCCGGCGGTGCTGAGCGGGCACCCGGTTGGACCGGCCGCCGCTCCGACCGGCGCGGGCGCTCGGCGGGGTGGCTCCGCTGCGGTTCGTGCTGGCCTGGCGGGCCGCCGTACGGCCGGCGGCGCGGGCCGCGGACCGGCGGCCATCGCGGCGCGGGTTGGGCTTGTGAGAGCGGGTGGCGGCGACGGTGCCGAGGACGACGGCGCCGGTCGCGGCCACCATCGCGGCGACCGGGCCGCCGGCCAGGGATGCGGCGGCGAGCATGCCGACGGTGGAGTTGGCGCCCGACAGGGCGAGCGGCAGGACCGGCCAGCCGCCGGGCGTGTGCTCCACCTCCACCGGGGCCGGGGCCGAAGGTGTCGTGGTCGGTGCGGGCGGCGGCTGGGGTGTGGCCGGCGCCTCGACGGTTACCGGCTCGATGCTGACTTCCGTCATGCTGAGAGCACTCCTCTTCGGGGAGTAGGGCCCGGCCAGGGCCGTGGAAAGTTGCTGGCCGGGCCTGCCAACAGGGCTTATGCGGCGCGCTGTTCCTCGGAATGGGCGCAGGTGGCACACATGCCGAGTGAGGGCGGGATGACGTATCCGGCGTCCCGGCGGCACTCGGGGCAGATACGGCGGACGGCGTTCGCTCTGGCCAGCGCCGCCCACTTGGCGGGCGTCATCGGCCGGACCGGTTTGGCCTGGTCGATCCGGTAGAGGTAGGCGACCAGCGGGCCGCGCCGACGGCGCGGACGCTCGACCTGCGCGACCACATCCTGACCGCCCGGCCGCAGCCCCAGCGCACGCAGTTGGCGGCGCGTGGCCAGCCCGTCAGGGGCCAGCCGCCACCGGTAGACCGGGAGCGCGGCCATCAGCGGCCCGCGATGGCCAGCTCAGCGCCGCCACCGGCGGCCGGGTCGCGGTGTTCGGCGTAGCGGGAGGACACCCAGCCGACCGACCAGCCGCACAGCTCCGCAGCCGACCGCACCGACAGCCCCGCCGTGAACGCGGCGGCCACGACCGCGCGCGCTTCGTCCTCGGGCAGCTTGCTGGTGGCCGGGCCGCGCGCCAGCAGCGCGGCGCGTTCACGCTCGGCCCGCTCCTCCCGCTCGCGCTGTTCACGGCGTTCACGCTCGGCCGCCTCATGGCGCTCGCGTTCGCGCCGCTCGGCTGCTTCCTGCTCGGCGCGTTCACGCTCCCGCTCGCGCTGTTCACGCTCGCGTTCACGGCGTTCACGCTCCGCCAGCTCTGCAGCCTCCCGGACCGCCTGCCGCTCCTGCTCCTCACGGTGGCGCCGCTCCTCGCGCTCCGCCTGCTCGCGCGCCAACGCGGCCTCGTGTTCACGCTGTTCACGCGCCAGCAACGCGGCATGCTCGCGCTCCTCCCGCGCTTGCCGACGGGCGGCCTCGGCACGCTCCCGGGCAGCCTGCTCCGCCCGCTCACGCTCCGCCCGCTGTGCTTCCTTCAGCGCGGTCACGGCCGTCGTGATGGCGCGCCGGTAGGCGAGCCCGGTCTCGGCCGTAACGATCAGCAGCAAGGGCGCCACCGAGTGGACGGCGACGCCGACCATGTCCTTGTGCAGGGCGGAGTCGGCGACGTTCAGGGCCAACGTCATGCAGCCGGTCATCCACCGCAGCGCGATCGGCCAGGCCCCGCCGTGACCGCCGAGGCGGGCCAACACCGAGTCCAGCCGGACCACGATGACCACTGCTGCGTCCACGACCAGGGGCAGGATCGGGGACGTCCAGTCCCACTTGTCGGGCGTGTGCGCGGCGGCGAGCGGCGTCACGGTCAGGATCGAGTACAGCATCGCCCCGGCCACGATCAGCCACGTGCCGACCGACAGGGCGCGCTCGGCTGAACGGACCTGAACGGCGTTCATGCCACCGCCCCCGTCCATGAACGCACCCGGACGGCGGCGAGTAGCGTCACCGGCGACGACGGGTCGTCAAGGTCGGCGCTGTACTCCGTCCACTCCCACTCGGCCCCCGGCACCGGTTCGAAGCCCAGCACGCTGAGCGCTTCCGAGCGCTCCGTGAACGTCGGCACCGGCTCAGCCCGGCCGAAGCTGAACTCCGGCCACCGCGTCGTAGTGCCGTCCAGCAGGACGACATACAGCCGCCACCGCCCCTTGGATACGGACATCTGCGCCGCGAACTCCCGCGCCATCAGGCAACCTCCCGCACCGCAGCACGGTTGGCGACCATCGCCCGCTCGACCAGCACCCGGTGCCGCTCGCGCCGCGCCCGGCGCGTGTCCAGCTCACCCGGCACCCGGTCCAGCAGCGCGATACGCACGTCCAGCTCCTCGACGTCCGCCAGAATCGCGGGCATCTCGGCGTCGATGGCGTCCAGCTCCGCGTCCGTCGGTTCCATCCAGTCCGCGAACGCGGTAACAGCCTCCTGAACAGTCACGATGTGACTCATTGGGTCGTCTTCCTCTCACACGGTGGAACGGCCCGCACAGCGGCTCCCGGGGATGCGCCCCCGGGAGCCGCGCGCCGTTGAAGCCGGCATCTCGGCTCCCCGCACCCCGCCCGTACGACCACCGCACACACGGCGCGGGCCGGACGGGCGAGGGAGGCAACCGGCCGCAGCGCCGGCGACGCTGCGGCATCACCCCGCGCACGACCACGCCACCGGCAACACCGGGACGCCCGCACACGGAGGATCTGGAAGGGACTCGGTGGGCAAGCCGCGCGCATGGTCCGACACGGCGGCGCCCTAGGTATGTCGTCGGTTCACACCGAACTCCCGCAGGTCGCAGGGACACGGCTTCACCGGTACGCCGTTGCCACGGAGC
Organism: Streptomyces sp. bgisy159; assembly: GCF_057707805.1. Lineage (NCBI taxonomy): Bacteria > Bacillati > Actinomycetota > Actinomycetes > Kitasatosporales > Streptomycetaceae > Streptomyces > Streptomyces sp. bgisy159. The sequence goes on from NZ_JBYIQX010000011.1 coordinate 12,986, forward strand.
ACCGGTCCCGAGCCGGGACAGTCGGGCGCGTCATCGTCACTGCTCTGACGCCAGCAGGGCGGCGCGCACCGGGTGGCACCCCTGGGGTTGACCTCCAGAAATGAAGGGATGATCCCCAGGACTGTTCTCCAGAGCCGGTACGCGGGGCAGGACGTGTTCTCCTGCCGCAAAGTGGCCGCCGGCGGCCGTGACCCGGGCCGCTACGGGGACGGGGACTTCCACCCCGTCGCTTCACACCCTGTTGAGTTCTCAAAGAACGCCCAGTTCAGGACCACGAGGTTCCGTGGACAGCACCTGTCCGGCATAAAGACTGACTCAACGGTGTTGGTGGTGTTGTACCAACAACCGACGCCCTGAGTGTTGCCTCAACCGCTTGGGATCGTCAAGGCAATCGGCGTATGTTGTTGGCACAAGTCAGCCAACCGTCGGGAGGGAACCGTGAGGGAGCAACGCCCCAGGTATCACCGCATCGCCGATGACCTGCGAGGACAGATCGAGCGGGGGGAGCTGGAGCCCGGTGAACAGCTTCCGACGGAGTTCGAGTTGGTGGACCGCTACGAGGCGAGCCGGAACACAGTGCGGCTCGCTCTGCGCCGGCTGACCGAAGAAGGGCTCATCATCGCTGGTCAGGGCCGAGGAAGCTTCGTGCGGCGCAGCCTCACGCCAGCGGTGTGGGACTGGTCGGTACTGGAGTCCCGCTCCCGTCACCAGAGCGACCAACAGGGCGACCAGTGGTCCAGCATCGTGGCCGAAAGTGGTCGTCAGCCGCGACAGGAAGTGCGCGTATCCATCCGGCGCCCGCCTAAGGTCGTGGCCGAGCGGTTGGGGCTGGACCCCGAGAACGCGCTGACGGTCGTACGGGAGCGCGTGCGCATAGTCGACCAGGACCCGTACGCACTGGCTGACTCGTACTTCCCTGAGGAACTTGTACGGGGCACACCCCTGATGCTTCCTGAGGACGTCTCCGCTCCGGGCGGTGTACTGGCCAGCGTGGGGCTCGTTCAGGCCCGGTACCGCGACGAGATCACAGTCCGGATGCCGACCCGCGCCGAGATCGAAAAGCTGTCGTTGCCGTCGGCCACGCCCGTGGCTGTCCACATGCGCACCGGATACGACAAGGACGACCGTCCGCTACGAGTAATGGTCACGATCCTTCCGGGGGACCGACATGTCATCGCGTACGACGTTTCCGCAGACTGAGTCCCCTAGCCAGGAGCGAGCAGGCGTGAAAGCCCTCAACGCCATTGACCCGACGTTGCCGACCGACCTGAAACCGGAACGGGTCTGGTACACGTCGTACGGCTCGAACATGGATCTCGACCGGCTCGCCTACTACATCCGCGGCGGTCGGCCGCCTGGTGCCGCCAGGACCTACCCGGGGTGCCGCGACCAGCAGATGCCTTCGCGATCCATCCCGGTTGAACTGCAAGGGGCGATGTACTTCGCCACCGAGTCTCCCGTGTGGGGAGGTGGCCGGGCCTTCTATGACCCGCAGGCGGACGGGCGGGTCTTGGGCCGTGCCCACCTGGTGTCGGTTGAGCAGTTCTCCGACATTGCCGCTCAGGAGATGTACCGCGAGCCTGGCAGGAACCTCGATCTCGGTGAGGCACTGACAACCGGGCGCGTCATGCTGGGCGATGGGCGCTACGAGACTCTTATCTGTTCAGGCCAGGTCGACCGGGCGCCAGTGCTCACATTTACCGCCCCGTGGAGCATGCATGACGTGAGGTGGAACCCTCCCTCGGCCGCTTACGTCCGCTTCCTTGCGACTGGTCTACTAGCTGCAGGTGCATGGGACGCGGAAGCAGTCGCGGAGTATGTCGCTGCCTGCCCCGGAGCGATTGACCACTGGTCGGAGCAGACCATCCGGGAGCTCCTTGGATCCGAGACCTAGGTGTGCTTCCAGCCTTCCCAACAGGGGTAAGGCTGCTTGCTCCGCTCTCCGCGCCGACTCGGACCCTCCCCCCGGCCTGCGCTCTTACTTATGGCGCGGTAATTAGATTCAAGCGCTTTGCAGCACGGGAACGCCTAGAGCATCAGCAACATTCTCCGCTGCACGCCGATCTCTCACGTTGACCGTGTGCGAAAAACGCTCTATGGCGCGAAGATAACTGTCAACTGGGCCGGACTCTCTAGTCTTCCCAAGGTCGTAAAGTGTAACGAAATTCGGCTGCTTGACTTTTAGGTCTTCACGCACGTGCTCTATACGGAAAAGCAGATCATGGACCTTCTGTCGAATGATCCTATCCTGCGGGGAAAGAGTGATCTTATCCAGGAGAGTGGTGCGCCCGTTCTCGTAACGGTAATCGAATCCAACGTCATGCGGCTCGCCGTTCAACTCCACCGTATACACAACATTGCGCTCTATGCGGTGGCCCTGGGGAACTTTCAATCGCCGGTACAGGAGAGTGTTCGCTATTTCGTCTATCGACGGCTCATCGGAAGACGTAGACTCGCCCACAAGCTCCTGGAATAGCCCTTCGGCGATTTCTTTTATCGTTGCATCCGGGGCATTGAGGAGCACGCCTCGCGGCTCGATCAAATAGTTTTGCCCACTTCGTCCGGAAAGCCTTTCAAGCTGTTCTCGGAACGAGCCGGATTCGAGGTGGTATTCGAGGTACTCAAGCCACGCCCGAAGGGTTCGAGAGCTCCGAACTATGCCCCGGACGCGGCGACCGTCCAGAATGTCCCCCTTCTGCCCGACCAGACGGACTGCCCCTCGCCCCTCAGCTTCAACAACGACGCCAATATTCTTGGGCTCGTTCCTGAAAGGGTCAGGGACGTACTTCACCAGATACCAGTTAATTGCCACCATCCACCCCCTCAAGATCAAGAGTCCATTCATCAGCGCTAATGAACTGGTCCTTAGTCCTATCAATGAAAGACCGGATCCTGGACTGGCGATATTCAATAAATTCGATCAAGGCGTCGCGCACATGAGCGTCAATCAAACCTGCAGAATGACAACGCCCCACGATCTGCAAAATTTCCCGACGAGTAACAGAAGAGATTCGATCAAACCATTCCGGGAAGTGTGACACATCCTTCACGTGACGGATCAGGCAATGAGTTTTGTAGGCTATGTCTTTTCCGCTGGACAGCGATGCAATCGCATCTCCGTCGGGCGGCTGATTGATCAAGGTGCGATCATGGTCGAATACTGAAACCCCGACATCAGGCAGGTATGCGAGGTTTTCGTCATGTCGATCAGTATTCAGAATCCAGTGATCAAAAGCGATGATTCCACAGGCCTCCCAAGGTCGCTCAGCGCAAAACTTGGGTGGGATTACGGGTGGAGGGCGGTCACCTCGATCACCGAAGGCCAGGGAGACGTATCCATGCTTGCCGCCGTACAAGCCCACCAAATTACCCGGAGGTACCGGGAGGCCTGCCGCCATGCCTAGTGAACTCGCTACAAAGTCATTGACGACAGCGAACGGCTTAGCGGACGTGTCTTGGCGTGCGTAAGCGTTGAGTTTTACGTGGTAAACTCCGCCAGTGGAATTCTCGATTGCCGCACCATAATGGGCAATATCAAAATATCCGACGTCGTTCTTCGTCGGCTTATTTGCCCGCGGCGGCATGGAACCTCCCGCGGCTGCCTTGGGGATACATGCACCAAAGCGTAGAGGATCGGTCTGCAGCGTGCTGCCGGTAGAGCCGCGGCGACCCCAGCTTCCAGCGCGAATCATGGCCTTATGCGAAGAATGACCAGGTTTTTCTCTGGTGAGCAGGCGTGGGCTGGGGAGGCCCGGCGAAATCGCCCGCCTCATCCCCGGTGCTGCGACAGCTTGCATGCTCCGACCTTAGGTTCCGCCTGTGACATCAGTTCCTCGCTGTGACCTAACGACCACAGTGAGTGTCAGTTATTCACTCCACTGCCACGACCAGGGTTCCCTTACCCACTCATGAGCAAGCCTGATCGTAAATGATCAACAGCGACAGCTTGTGTCATCTAAAGCAAAATATACTTGCCGGTAGGTGTAAGGAGAGTAACAACTCCCGGTTGCTGTCAGTGATCAGCACGGTAACCATCTAGCGACGCCGTGCGGCGCGGGGTTCCCGGACCCAGCACCGGGGAGCGTGCTTGCGAACGGCCTAGCGGCTCGCGCAGAGCGGATGAGAAGAGGGCCGCAGGCATCCGCAGGGCGGTGCGCTACCGAGGTTCATGGGGGCAGTGACGGCAGCCTTTGACGGCAACGTCAGCACACAGACGCGGCCCGGAGTGATCGTTCAGGTGCTCGCCGAGACCTCCAAGAGGCCCAGCCGAGCAGGCCAGCCGCCCCCCTGGACGAACTTGTAAAGCGAAGGTCGTCGGTTCGAATCCGACAGGGGGCTCTGTGGGTGGTTTTTGCGGCGGGCGGGAGCCGGTCGGGGTGAAGGCGCTCGGTGTCATTGATCCGGCGTTGCCGGCCGACCGGCGGCCCGACCGGGTCTGGTACGCGGCCTACGGGTCCAACACGGACCTCGACCGGCTCGCCTTCTACCTCCGCGGCGGCCGGCCTCCCGGTGCCGCGCGGGCCTGTCCGGGGTGCCGCGACCCGCGGATGCCTTCCCGGTCGGTCCCGGTCGAACTGGCCGGGGTGCTGTACTTCGCCACCGAGTCGCCGGTGTGGGGAGGCGGCAGGGCCTTCTACGACCCGCGGGCCGACGGGCGGGTCCTGGCGCGGGCGCACCTGCTGTCGGCCGGGCAGTTCTCCGACATCGCCGCTCAGGAGATGTACCGCGCGGCCGGCGTGGACCTCGATCTGGGCGCGGTGCTCACCGACGGCCGAGCCGTCCTCGGCGAAGGGCACCACGAGACCCTTGTCTGCGCCGGGCAGATCGACGGGGTGCCGTTGCTCACCTTCACGGCCCCGTGGGGTGTGCGCGACGTGAGGTGGGTCGCGCCGTCGGCCGCCTACCTTCGCCTGCTGGCCGTCGGGCTGCTCGCCGCGGGAGCGTGGGACACGGAGGCGGTCGCCGAGTACCTCGCCGCCTGCCCGGGAGCTGCCGGCCACTGGTCGGAGCAGGCGGTGCGAGAGCTCCTTGGGCGCGAGACCTGAGCGCGCTCCGGGAGCGGGCTCGTCGCCCGCCAGGAGCCGCCTGTCGCTGGTCGCCCGCCACGAGCCGCGCCCGCTGCCGTCGCGGGCCGGGACGGCGCTCCCGGCGGGGTTCTCTCGCGGACGACGCCGGTCACGCGCAGGTCGGCCACGGCTCAGGTGCGGCTCGGGAGCGGAGCGGGCCCGGGCCGGTGTGAGGAGCGGCCCGGGCCCGCGGGTTCTCAGTGGCGGCCCGCGATCAGGTCCGCGGCGCGGGCCAGCCGGGAAGAGCCGGTGGTGCGCAGTTCGCTCTCCCGGCGGTCGGCCGCGCGGTAGGTGGCGTACAGGCCCTGCACGCCCAGCCAGCGCAGCGGCTCCGGCTCCCAGCGGCGCACCCGGTGCCCCACCCACGGCAGCCCGGTCAGCTCGGTGGGACCGTCCTCGCCCGCGTCGAGGCGGACCAGGTCGCGCAGGGTGCGGGCGGCGAGGTTGGCGGTGGCGACGCCGGAGCCGACGTAGCCGCCCGCCCAGCCGAGGCCGGTCGCGCGGTCCAGGGTGACGGTCGCGCACCAGTCGCGCGGTACGCCGAGGACGCCCGACCAGGCGTGCGTGACACGCACCCCCGACAGGGCCGGGAAGAAGTCCGTGAGGATGCGGCGCAGCGCCGCCACCGTCTCCGGCTGGGTGCGGCCGTCGTGGTCGGTGCGCGAGCCGAAGCGGTACGGCACGCCGCGCCCGCCCAGCGCGATCCGGCCGTCGGCGGTGCGCTGGGCGTACATGTACGCGTGCGCCATGTCGCCCAGGGTGGCCCGGTCCTCCCAGCCGATGTCCGCCCACTGGCCGGCGGTCAGCGGCTCGGTGGCGATCATCGAGGAGTTCATGGGCAGCCAGGTGCGCTTCTGGCCCTTGAGGGCGGCGGTGAAGCCCTCGGTGCAGCGCAGGACGTACGGCGCGCGGACGGTGCCGTACGGCGTGACCGCCCGGCCCGGGTGGATCTGCGTCACCGGTGTCGACTCGTGCACCCGCACCCCGAGCGCCTCGACCGCCGCCGCGAGGCCGCGTACCAGCTTCGCCGGGTGCACGCGGGCGCCGTGCGGGGTCCAGCTCGCGCCGAGCGCGTCCGCGATCCGGATCCGCTCGGCGGTCTCCGCGGCGTCGTACAGCCTGCGGTCGTGCTCCCCGTAGGTCAGTTCGTGCGCGTGGAAGGCGTGCAGCCGGGACAGCTGGGCGGGGGTGCGGGCCACCTCCAGAACGCCGCCCCGGTGGACGTCGGCGTCGATGCCCTCCTCGCGGGCCGCGCGCACGACCTCGTCGACGGTGGCGTTCATCGCCTTCTGCAGGCGTACGGCGGCCTCGTGGCCGTGGCGGCGGGCGTACCGGTCCCGGCCGGCGATGCCGTTGTAGAGCCAGCCGCCGTTGCGGCCCGAGGCGCCGTACCCGCAGAACCGCTGCTCCAGCACCGTGATCCGCAGGTCGGGGGCGGCCTTCTTGAGGTAGTACGCGGTCCACAGGCCGGTGTACCCGCCGCCCACGACGGCGATGTCGGCGGCCGTGTCGCCGGGCAGCGGCGGGCGGGGGGCCGGGAGGCCGTCCGAGGCGTACCAGAAGGAGACGCCGCCGTTGACGGGATCGTCGGGGCCGGTGCGGTGGGCCGGTACAGGAGAGTGGGCCGGTGCGGGGGAGTCGGTCGGTGCGGGGGAGTCGGTCGGATCGACGGGATCGGTGGTGGGGCTGGTCATGGGCGGACGGTAACCCGACTGGGAGGGGGGTGTCTCCTTCGGATTCCGTCGTTTTCCGGGGAATTCCGCAGGCTGTGCTCACCGGGGCCGGGATACGCTTCCGGGGTGATTCGTGTCGCCACGCCTGACGATGTGCCCGTCATCCACGCCCTGATCCGCGAGCTCGCCGAGTACGAGAAGGCCCCGGACGAGGCGCGGGCGACGCCCGAGCAGTTGCGGGAGGCGTTGTTCGGGGCGCGGCCCGCGGTCTTCGCGCACGTCGCGCAGGACGGCGACGGGGAGGTCGTCGGTTTCGCGCTGTGGTTCCTGAACTTCTCCACCTGGCGCGGCACGCACGGTGTCCACCTGGAGGACCTGTACGTGCGTCCCGCCGCGCGGGGCGGCGGGTACGGCAAGGCCCTGCTGACGGAGCTGGCGCGGCTGTGCGTGGCGCGCGGCTACCAGCGGCTGGAGTGGTCGGTGCTGGACTGGAACCGGCCCGCGATCGACTTCTACGAGCGGCTGGGCGCCGTACCGCAGGACGAGTGGCGCGGCTACCGGCTCACGGACGAGGCACTGGCCGCGCTGGGCGGCTGACCGTCCGCCGCCCGACGCGCGGGCCGGGCAGGACAGGGCAGCCAGGGCCGGTGTCCGGTGTCCGGTGTCCGATGTCCGGTGTCCGGGGCCCGCGGGCCCTCAGGCCACCGACTCCGGTACCGCCTGACGGGCGTGCGCGCCCTGCTTCGGCGGCGGCTTGGCGGTGACCATCGTCGCCGCGACGACGCCCGCCAGGAGCATGATGCCGGCGGCCCACCAGATGGCGACGGTGTAGCCGTGCACCGTGCCCTCGGCGACGACCTGGGCTTTGCGGGCGGGGTTGCTCAGGTGGGCGGCGATGTAGGCGCTGCTGCTGGTGGTGGCGATGGTGTTGAGCAGGGCCGTGCCGATGGAGCCGCCGACCTGCTGCGAGGTGTTGACGGTCGCGGAGGTCACGCCGGAGTCCTGCGGGGCGACGCCCGCGGTGGCGGTGGAGAACACCGGCATGAAGGTGAGACCCATGCCGAGGCCCATCAGGATCAGGGCGGGCAGGATGTCCGTCGTGTAGGAGGAATCCACGGTCATCCGGGTGAGGAGCAGCATGCCGCCGGCGGCCAGCACCATGCCCGGAGCCATCAGCATGCGCGGCTGGACCCGGCTGAGCAGCCGCGCCGAGATCTGGGTCGAGCCGATGACGATCGCCACCGTGAGCGGCAGGAACGCGAGGCCGGTGCGGACCGGCGAGTACTGGAGGATGCCCTGCAGGTAGTACGTCATGAACAGGAACAGGCCGAACATGCCGATCACGGCGAGGCCCATGGTCAGGAAGCAGCCGGCCCGGTCGCGGTCCCGGATGATGTGCAGCGGCAGGAGGGGCATCGGGGCCCGGGTCTGCCACCACACGAACACCGCCAGGAGGGCGACCCCGCCCCCGAGCAGGCCGAGCACCAGCGGGTCGGTCCAGCCGCGGGGCTGGGCCTCGCTGAAGCCGTAGACGATCGCGACGAGGCCGCCGCAGCCCAGTACCGCGCCCGGCACGTCTAGGCGGGCGCCGGCGTGGCCGGGGCGGTCGTGCAGCAGGGCCAGGGCGCCGAAGACGGCGACGGCCGCGATGGGCACGTTGACGTAGAGGCACCAACGCCAGTCGAGGTACTCCGTCAGCAGCCCGCCCACGATGAAGCCGATCGCGGAGCCGCTGCCGGCCAGCGCGCCGTAGATGCCGAACGCCTTCCCGCGCTCCTTCGGGTCGGTGAAGGTGGTGGTGAGCAGGGAGAGCGCGGAGGGCGCCAGGAGGGCCGCGAAGACGCCTTGCAGCGCGCGGGCGCCGAAGAGCATGCCCGGGCCGACGGCGGCGCCCCCCAGCGCGGAGGCGCCGGCGAAGCCGATCAGGCCGATGACGAAGGTGCGTTTGCGGCCCACCAGGTCGGCGACGCGGCCGCCGAGCAGGAGCAGGCCGCCGAAGGCCAGCGTGTACGCGGTGATCACCCATTGGCGGTTGCCGTCGGACATGCCCAGCTCCCGCTGGGCGGACGGCAGGGCGATGTTCACGATGGTCGCGTCGAGGACGACCATCAGCTGGGCCAGTGCGATGATCACGAGCCCCCACCAGCGGTGGGGGTCGGCGGTCTGGGGCCGGGCCTCACCCGGTGGGGTGACACTCACGGGCCCAGAACAGCATGGTTCGGGATGTGTCGCATTCTCGGTGGGTTGCCAGGGACGGGGGCGGTCATTCCCACGAGTTCTGTTCCGGCTGCCCGGGTCACTCGGGTGGCCGCTTTCCCTCGGGTGCCTCGGGCGGCGCCGGGGGCGGGGGCGGGGGCGGGGGCGGGTCAGGGCTCCAGGACCACCTTCCCCGTCGTGCGGCGGGTCTCCAGGGCGTGGTGTGCGGCGGCGGCCTCGCTGAGCGGGAAGCGCTGGACGGCCGGGGTGAGACGGCCGGCGGCGGCCTCGGCGAGGGCGCGCAGTTCGAGGGTGCGGACCGGATCGGGGCCGCCCGCCTTCCGCATCATCACCGGGCCGAGGACCTGCTCGGTGACGCCTTCGACGACGTAGGGGCCGCCGTCCCGGATGCCGTCGGCCGACCAGCCGAACACCAGGTGCCGGCCGCCGGGCCCGAGGAGGGCGACGGCCTCGCGGGCCACTTCGCCGCCGACGCCGTCGAGGACGACGGTGGCCGTCCGTCCGCCCAGGTGGGTGCGGACCTCGGCGGGCCACGAGGGGGCGGTGTAGTCGACGGCGAGGTCGGCGCCGTTCGCCCGGACGCGGGCGGTCTTGTCCGGGCCCCCGGCCAGGCCGACGACCGTGGCGCCGGCGTTGCGGGCGTACTGGACCAGAAGCGTGCCGAGGCCTCCGGCGGCGGCGGGGACGACGACCACCGAGTCGGGGCCGAGATCGGTGAACTGCACGATCCCCATCGCCGTGCGTCCGGTACCGATCATGGCTACCGCCTCGGCGAAGTCCAGGTTCCCGGGGATCTCGTGGAGGCGGCCGGTGTCCGTGACGGCGAGTTCGGCGTAGCCGCCGGGCGCGAAGCCGAGGTGGGCGACGACGCGTTTGCCGAGCCAGTGGCCGTCGACGCCCTCGCCGAGCGACTCGACGACCCCGGCGATCTCCCGTCCGGGCACGGTCGGCAGGTCCGGCAGCCGGGGCAGAGGGCCCTGGACGCCCTGCCGTATCGCGGTGTCGAGCAGGTGCACGCCGGCCGCGGCCACGGCGACGCGGACCTGACCCGGGGCGGGTACGGGAGCGTCGATCCGCTCGTGGAGCAGGTTCTCGGCGGGGCCGAAGGCGTGGAGGCGGATGGCGTGCATGGGGTGGGTGGTCTTCACGGGTCCCCCGTTGTGGTCGTCCGGTGTGGTCCTGCGGGGTTGCGTCCGGTGTGGTCCTGCGGTGCTGCGTTCGGTGGGCTTGCGGTGTGGCTGTCGGGCGCCGTCGTCGCCGGGTGTCGCCGGGTGTCGTCGGGTGTCGTCGGGCGTTTCCGGCGGGCGTGGTGCTCGGGTGCCTTCCGGTGCCGTCCTCGGGTGCCTTCCGACGGAGAACAGCCTCCGACCTCAAGCGGGATTGAGGTCAAGGGGCGGGGCGGCCGCCGCCGGGAGCGAGGCACGGCGGGTGGCAGGGGCGGCCGGTGGGGCGGCCGGTGGGGCGAAGGCACGGCGGGTGGGGAGCGGGGGCGTGGTCGGTGGGGCGAAGGCACGGCGGGTGGGGAGCGGGGGCGTGGTCGGGGGGCGTTGTCAGTGGTGAGGTGGAGGATGGACGGTATGGCGAAGAGCGGTGGCGGCAAGGTGAAGGGGGCGCGGCGGCCGGAGGTGCGCCTGCCGGCGCTGGAGGCGTACGGGGGCGGCGGGCTGGAGCCGGACGGGGACTACGACGGGGTGGAGTTCGCGGGGTCCGACCTCTCCGGGCAGGGCGGTGCCGGGGCCCGGTTCATGGACTGCGCGCTGCGGGGGTGCGCGCTGGACGGGACGGGGCTGGCGGGGGCCCGGATCCTGGACTCGGTGCTGAGCGATGTACGGGGGGTCGGGACCGGCCTCGCGAAGGCGACTCTGCGAGACGTCGAGCTGACCGACGCACGGCTGGGCGGGACGCAGTTGCACGGCGCGGTTCTGGAGCGGGTCCTGGTCCGTGGCGGCAAGATCGACTACCTGAACCTGCGTCAGGCCCGCTTGAGAGACGTTGTCTTCGAGGGCTGTGTCCTGGTCGAGCCGGACTTCGGGGGAGCCACGCTGGAGCGGGTGGAGTTCCTGAACTGTGCGCTGAGGGAGGCGGACTTGCACGGGGCCACCCTCCGCGACGTCGACCTGCGCGGCGCGAGCGAGCTGACCGTCGCGGGCGGGCTGGACCGGCTCTCCGGGGCGGTGATCAGCGTGGCGCAACTGATGGACCTGGCGCCGGTTCTGGCCGCGGAGTGGGGCATCCGGGTGGAGGGGTAGCGGCGGGGGTGGTGAGGGTGCCGGTGGTGGAGGACTGGAGGGGGAGGAGGAAAGGACTGGAGGGGGAGGGAAGGGCGAAGGGGAAGGAGAGGGGGAAAGGCGAGGGAGGAAGGGCGAGGCATGGGACGTGCGACGCCGGCAGCGGATGACGCCCGGGCAGGGGAGGCGTGGCGCCGGGACCGGATCGGCAGCGCACTGCGGGGTGACAATCCCACGGTGCTGCGGAGACTGGAAGCGGGGTTCGCCGTCATCGGGGACGTCCAGTTCCTGCCGGGGTACTCGCTGCTCCTGGTGGACGACCCCGCGGTGCGGCGGCTCTCCGAGTTGCCGAGGAGCAGGAGGCTGGCCTTCTTGTCCGGTATGGACCGGCTCGGCGAGGCCGTCGAACGGGCCTGTGCGCGGCTGGACCCGGCCTTCCGGCGGGTCAACCTGGAGATCCTGGGGAACACCGAGCCCTTTCTGCACGCCCACGTCTGGCCGCGGTTCGACTGGGAGCCCCCCGACCTGGTGGGCCGGCCGGTGTGGCTGTACCCGCGGGAGCGATGGACCGACGGGCGGTACGCGCTCGGCCCGCGGCACGACCCGCTCCGGGCGGCGATCGCGGGGGAACTGGACCGCCTGACACCGTGACCGGATGCCGTGGCAGAGCGTGCCGCGGTGATCACCGGGTCTCCTCGCCTCGTCGGCGAGCGCCGGGTTCCGGACGAGTCGCTCGCCGGGTTGGTCAGGGTCCCCTGGACCGGGCTGCTGAAGTGGACGCGGCGGTGCGGGGGCAGAGGTTCGGGCGTCGGCTCGCGGAGGCGGTGGAGGCACGGCTCCGTGAGGCGGGGCGAAGTGGTGTCCGACTTGCCGTGCCGGACGCCGATCCGAAGGGGCTCGCGTTCTGCTCGGCCCTCGGGTGGGAGGCGCGAGGCGATCGACCGGCGGGGCGACCCGGAACGCCCCTCCTTGCACGCGGTGTTGCGCAGGTCGCCCGCCGGGTGACGTCCGGGCGGGTAACTGCGCTGTGTTGTAAGGGGGTTGGTGCTTCGGCCGGTCGTCCGGATAGCGGATCCGCAGTAACGGCTTTCGGAAACGAACACGTAAAGTCTTGACGGCGCTCTGTCAAACAGGGGCCTGGGGATGTCAGTCTCTCCTCGCTCGCCGCAACCCTGTGCCCCACATGTGGCCTCCCCCCACGAGGCCCGTCCTGCGCCTCGAAACCCGAGGCCGGCGAAGAAGGAGACCGAGTGAGACTGCAGTCCCGCGTCACCCGCACTCCCCGCACCACCGCTCTGCGCGCCGCCGCTCTGATCGGCTCGGCCGCGATGGTCGTGCTGGCGGTCCAGAACGGCCCCGCCACCGCGGTCCCCGAGCAGGCGAACGGCGCCGCCGCCCTCCCCGTGAACGCCTCCGCCCGAGCCGCCGCCATCGCCTCGGCCCAGGACGCCGCTCCGGCCGCCGCCCGCCGGCTCGGCCTGGGTGCCCGGGAGAAGCTCGTCGTGCGCGACGTCGTCAAGGACCGCGACGGCACGGTCCACACCCGCTACGAGCGCACCTACGCCGGTCTGCCCGTACTCGGCGGCGACCTCGTCACCCACGTCACCGGGAACGGCACCCTGAAGGGCGTCAGCAAGGCGACGCGGGCCCGGATATCGGTGCCGTCGACCGAGGCCGCCGTGTCCGTCGCGGGCGTGAAGAAGTCCGCGCTCGCCGCCGCGGCGGCGGACGGCGCCACGGCCGGGGACGCCGGTGTCGCCTCCGCCCGCAAGGTCGTCTGGGCCGCCGGCGCCAAGCCGGTCCTCGCCTACGAGTCGGTCGTCAAGGGCCTGCGGCACGACGGCACCCCGAGCGAGCTGCACGTCATCACCGACGCCACCAGCGGCAAGGAGCTGTTCTCCTACGAGGCCGTCGAGACCGGCGCCGGCACCAGCCAGTACAGCGGCACCGTGCAGCTGGGCACCACCGCCTCCGCCTCCGGCGGCTACGACCTGGTCGACTCGGGTCGCGGCGGCCACCGGACGTACGACCTGAACGGCGGCACGTCCGGCACCGGCACCCTCTTCCACGACGCCGACGACGCCTGGGGCGACGGCACGCCGGTCAACCGGCAGACCGCCGCCGTGGACGCCGCCTACGGCGCCCAGGTCACCTGGGACTTCTACCAGAACGCGCTGGGCCGCAACGGCATCCGCAACGACGGCAAGGCCGCCTACTCCCGCGTCCACTACGGCGACGCCTACGTCAACGCCTTCTGGTCCGACCAGTGCTTCTGCATGACGTACGGCGACGGCGCGAACAACCTCAAGCCGCTCACCTCGCTCGACGTCGCCGGCCACGAGATGAGCCACGGCCTGACCGCGTCCACCGCCGGCCTGCGCTACAACCGGGAGTCCGGCGGCCTGAACGAGGCCACCTCCGACATCTTCGGCACCTCGGTGGAGTTCTTCGCCAACAACTCCTCCGACGTCGGCGACTACCTCATCGGCGAGAAGATCGACATCCGGGGCAACGGCACCCCGCTGCGTTACATGGACCGGCCCAGCCGGGACGGCAACTCCGCCGACTACTGGTCGCGCTCGGTCGGCCGGCTCGACGTGCACTACTCGTCCGGGCCCGCCAACCACTTCTTCTACCTGCTGAGCGAGGGCAGCGGCGCGAAGACCGTCAACGGAGTCTCCTACAACTCCCCGACGTACGACGGCTCCACGGTCACCGGCATCGGGAGGGCCAAGGCCTACCAGATCTGGTACAAGGCCCTGAGTACCTACTTCACCTCGTCGACCGACTACGCGGACGCCCGCGTCGGTACCCTGCAGGCGGCCGCCGACCTCTACGGCTCCGGCAGCGCGGAGTACACCGCGGTGGCGGCGGCCTGGAAGGCCGTCAACGTCAACTGACGCCGCCACCTCGGCAGCGCCGTGGGCCGGGCCGTCCGTTCCCTACGGGCGGTCCGGCTTTCCCTCGCCGTACAGCCAGTCCTCCCAGAGCGACGTGAAGTCCTCGTCCGGGAAGGCCTTCTCCACGTACGCCGTGAAGTCGTCGGTGCCGGCGTTGCCGTGCCGGTGCTCGGCCGCCCAGCCCTGGACGAGGTCGTAGAACGCGTCGTCGCCGACCGTCCGGCGGATCCGGTGCAGCACCATCGCGCCGCGCTGGTAGACGGGCTCGCCGGAGATGTCCGAGGCGGTCGGCGGCTCGGCGGGCGGGAAGTCCCAGAGGTCCTCGAACACCTCGTCGCCGTGGCGCCCGTGCTCGTACAGCTCGGTGAAGATCTCCTCCGCGTCGTCGCCGCCGTGGTCCTCCTCCCACAGCCACTCCGCGTAGGTCGCGAAGCCCTCGTTGAGCCACATGTCCCGCCAGGACTCAGGGCTGACCGAGTCGCCGTACCACTGGTGGGCCAGCTCGTGGACCAGGAGTTCCACGGTGGGCGGGCCGGGGAAGACCGGGCGGTTCTGGGTCTCCAGGGCGTAACCGGCGTCGCCCGGGCGGTCGACGATCGCGCCGGTGGAGGAGAAGGGGTAGGGGCCGAAGTTCTCCGTCGCCCAGTCGACGACCTCGGGGAGCCGGCCGAGGACGTCCCGGCTCGCCTCGTCGACCTCCGGGTCGACGGCCGTGTACACCGGCAGCCCGTCCTCGGTGGTGGACTCGCTGACCCGGTAGCGCCCGATGGCGAGAGTGGCGAGATAGCCCGCCATCGGTTCTCCGGTGTGCCAGGTGAAGACGGTCCGCCCACCGCTCTCCCGGCGTTCCGTCAACTCCCCGTTCGACACGGCCGTCAGGCCCTCGGGCACGGTGACGGCGAGATCGTACGTCGCCTTGTCGGACGGGTGGTGGTTGCCCGGGAACCACGCCATGGAGCCCGTCGGTTCGCCGAGCGCCAGCGCGCCCTCGGCGGTGGGCAGCCAGCCCTCCTCGGAACCGTCGGGGTCGGTGAGGGTGCGCGGCCGGCCCGAGTAGCGGACGGTGACCTCGAAGGTCTCCCCGGCGGTGAGTTCGTCCTGCGGCCGGACGGTCAGTTCCTGCCCGTCGCGGCTGGTGCGCGCCGGGCGCCCCTCGACGGTGACCCCCGCCACGTCCAGGCCCGCCAGGTCCAGGTCGAAGGCGGACAGGGCCTGGGTGGCGCGTGCGGTGATGACGGCCGTGCCGGTCAGGCGGGTGGTGGCCGGGTCGTAGGAGAGGGTCAGGCCGTAGTGGGAGACGTCGTATCCGCCGTTGCCCGCCCGCGGGAAGTACGGGTCGCGCACGCCGGGGGCGCCGGGACGCGCCGAGTCGCCGCCGCTGCCACCGCCGCTGCCGCTGTCGCAGGCGGTCAGGGCGAGGGCCAGGGAGAGCAGAGCGGCCACGGGCGCGAGCCGTGCGGATCTGGACATGTCAGTGATCTTAGGGTTGTGGGGGTACGTCGTGGCCGGGTGTGCGGGCTCGGGGCGCGTCGGGGGCGGGTCGTGGCCGGTACGGAGGGTGGCGCCGCCGCGTGACACCATCACGTACGTGCTCGACATCGGCTACGCCCTCTCCAACCGCTTCCCGGACCCGCCGCAGACGGACTACCGCCGCGCGGACGTCCACACCCTGCGGCATGACCTGTTCTGCGGGGACGTCTACCTCGCCGACACCGAGAAGGACCGGGAGCTGTCCACAGCCTGGGGATGGGTGCCGGTGCTGGACTTCGCGTGGGCACTGTGCGACATCGTGGAGCGCGTGGACCGGGACCCGGCGGGTTCCCGCGCCTCGCGCCCCCAGCGCGCGGAGCTGGACTTCACCGAGTCCACCGACCGCATGCTCTTCGAGCGCCGCTTCGGCTGGGTGGACGTCGAGGCCGACTGGATGCCGGCCGAGGAACCGCCGCTGACCTTCTCCCATGCCGAGCTGCGCCGCGAGGCCCGGGACTTCCTGCACGACCTGCTGGCCGATCTGATCGACCTGCACGAGGATCTGGGCGACAACCCGGCGATCTGGACGCTCCAGGCCCGCTTTCCCCGCGTGGGCTGACTCCCCGCCGGGCGGGGGCGGAGCCGGCCCCCGGGTGCCGACTCGCCTCGTCGTGCGATCACCGGGTTGCGCGACGAGAATGAACGGGGTACGGCGTGAGGAGGTGACGACATGTCGCAGACGGCGCCGGTGATACCCGAGTGGCATGTGTCCGGAGACTGGTTCGACACCTGCAAGTGCGCCATCCCGTGCCCGTGCTCGTTCGCCCAGCCGCCCACCTACGGTGACTGCGAGGGCGTGCTGGCCTGGCATGTACGGGAGGGAAACTACGGGGACGTCCCCCTGGACGGGCTCAACGTGCTGATGGTGGCCTCGTTCGTCGGGAACGTCTGGGGAGAGCACTCGGACGCGTACGGGGCGGTCTTCCTCGACGAGCGGGCGGACGACGCGCAGCGCGAAGCCCTTCAGATGATCTTCGGCGGGCAGGCGGGCAGCTGGCCCACGCAGATGTTCACCATGTTCGCGGCCGAGATGCGGGGGATGGAGGTCGCCCCCATCCGGTTCGAGGCCGACGACGACCTCGGCGGCTGGCGGGTCACCGTGCCCGGCAAGGTCGAGGCGAGCGCCGAGGCGCTGACCGGGCCGACCACGCCGGAGGGTGCCCGGGTGCAGACGGTGAACCTGCCCGGCTCGGAGACGGGCCCCGGCCAGGTGGCGACCTGGGGCCGCGCCACCGCCGACCGGGTGGACGCCTTCGGCTTCCGGTGGGGCCGGGAGGGCAAGTCCAGCAAGCACATCACCTTCGACTGGAGCGGCCCGGACTGAGGGTGGTGACGGCACGCGACCAGGGACGGGGCGGACCGTTCCGTCCCGGACCGCGGGACCGTCGTGCCCCGGACCGGCCGGGCCGGCCGCACGGTCCCGGACCGCGACAGACGGCAAGCGGAACGGCGCCCCGGCCGAACGGGGCCGTCCGGAGCGACTGCCGACCACCGTGCCGACCGCCGGCCCGACTGCCGACCGCCGGCCCGCATGACGTCCGCGGGGACGTCCGAGGGACCGGCGGTGCGGCAGCCGGGTTCCGGGAATCGTGTCGCTCGGCGACGGACCGCCCGGACTCGTTCTCAGACGTTGACGCCGAAGTCCTGGGCGATGCCGACCAGGCCGGAGGCGTAGCCCTGGCCGACCGCGCGGAACTTCCACTCGGCGCCGTTGCGGTACAGCTCGCCGAAGACCATGGCCGTCTCCGTGGCCGCGTCCTCGGAGAGGTCGTAGCGGGCGATCTCGGCGCCGCCGGCCTGGTTGACGATGCGGATGTAGGCGTTGCGGACCTGGCCGAAGTTCTGCGAGCGGTTCTCCGCGTCGTAGATCGAGACCGGGAAGACGATCTTCTCGATGTCGGCGGGGAGGGCGGCGAGGTTGACGTTGATCGCCTCGTCGTCGCCGGCGCCCTCGCCGGTGCGGTTGTCGCCGGTGTGGACGATGGAGCTGTCCGGCGTCTGCTTGTTGTTGAAGAAGACGAAGTGGGCGTCGGAGTAGACCTTGCCCTGGGAGTTGACCGCGATCGCGGAGGCGTCGAGGTCGAAGTCCGTCCCGGTGGTGGTGCGGACGTCCCAGCCGAGGCCCACGGTGACGGCGGTCAGGCCCGGAGCCTCCTTGGTGAGCGAGACGTTGCCACCCTTGGACAGGCTTACAGCCATTGTTGGGAGTCCCTTCCCTCGGTGCGTTACGGCAAGAAGCTACTACCTCTATGAACGCGGCGAGGGGTGCGGGAGGTTCCAGCTCGCTTTACTTTCTTTACCCACGGATATTCGCGTGACGTGAACCGGACAGAGCCGGGAACATGGACGGCATGTCCGGTCCCTATCCCATCCGCGGCTCGGTCGCCCTTCCCGAGGCCGAGCTCATGTGGCGTTTCTCCCGGTCGTCGGGGCCGGGCGGCCAGCACGTCAACACCAGCGACTCCCAGGTGGAGCTGCGCTTCGACCTCGCCCGCACCGAGGCGCTGCCCGAGGTGTGGAAGCGGCGCGCGCTGGACCGGCTGGCCGGCCGGCTCGTCGGCGGCGTCGTCACCGTACGGGCCTCCGAGCACCGGTCCCAGTGGCGCAACCGTGAGGCCGCCGCGGTACGCCTGGCCGCGCTCCTGGCCGAGGCCACCGCGCCCCCTCCCAAGCCGCGCAGACCCACCCGCATCCCGCGCGGCATCAACGAACGCCGGCTCCGGGAGAAGAAGCAGCGCTCCGAGACGAAACGGGGGCGCTCCGCGCGGGACTGGGGTTAGAGACCGATGCCGGTGAAGTCGCCGGCATCGGGGTGAGCGCCCTCCGGCGGAGTTCCGCGGCGCCGGCTGACGTGGAGGTGGAGGTGGGTGGGTTCACCCCAACTGCCGGTACCGCCCCCGGAAGTACACCAGCGGGCCGCCCTCCACGCCCGGCAGGTGGGTGGCCCGCACGCGGCCGATCACCAGGGTGTGGTCGCCCGCCGTGACCCGCTGTTCGGTGCTGCACTCCAGGGCGGCGAGCGCGCCGCCCACCAGGGGCGCGCCGGACACCTCGCCCCGGGTCCAGGCGATGTCCTCGAACAGCAGCCGGTCGCTGATCCGCCCCTTCATCGCGAACCGGCCCGCGATGTGGCGCTGGTTCTGGGCGAGGACCGACACCGCCCACCGGGGCTGCTCGTCGAGCAGGTCGTCCATGCGGGAGCCGGTGCGCAGGCTGACCATGACCAGCGGCGGCTCCAGGGAGACCGAGACGAAGGAGGTGGCCGTCATGCCGATGTCCTCGCCGGGCGGCGCGTCCGGGTCGTCGGGGTCCAGCGACGGCTCCTGCGCGGTCACCAGGACCACGCCGCCGGCAAGCCGGGACATGGCGGCCCGGAACGCGTCGTCGCTCACCCCCTCAGCATGCCCGGCGCGGGCGGCGGGTGACGGGGAAGGCGCGGTGGAAGAAGTCGTCAGCACCCTGGGAACGCTAGTGTCCGTCGTCGGCGGCGCACATCGGACCCCCGCCCGAGACGGGGCCGAGGAAGGTGGGCGAAGAGTCCTAGGACCGTGGTCCGAGCGGGGTGCCGCATACTCGGTCGGGCGCCTTCGGTAAACGCGCGGGGAATTGCGGGGAAGGTGCGGGAGAAGCGCAAGAGGCGGAGAAGTGGCAGGCACGGCCGGTTCTGAAGACGTAGAAAGCGCGGAATCTCCACGCAATTGTTCACGTTTCGCTGTGACTTGAGTCACAAGGGGCAGGAATTGTTGACCCTGTGTACCGAGTGGGGAGCGCGCTGTGATTCAGTGGCGGAGACGCTGCACCGGACACCACCGAGAAGATAGCGCCGAAGACAACCCTTGATTCGCTGCGAAGTCTCGGGGGGAGGGCGAGCATGGAGACCGAGTCGGAGCCGTACGTCCGCCTTGCGTCCCTGCGACAGCTGCATCAGGTCATGGCCGACATGAACACGGCCCGCAGCCTGGCGGACACCTTGCAGACGGTCGCCGACGGCGTGGTCACCGCGCTCGGCTACGAACTGGCCTGCGTCAACCTGGTGCGCCCCGACGGCGACCTCGTCGTCGCCGCGCTCTCCGGCAACCCCGCGGCCGAGGCGCTGATCACCGGCCGGGTCGGATCCCGCGAGTCCTGGGAGCGGCGGCTGAACATGGGCGAGCACTGGGGCGGCCTGGTGTTCATACCGCACACCGAGGGCTGGGTCCTCGACGACGACGACGTCCCCCAGTGGTACACCGACGGGCCCGCCCCCCGCTTCGAGGACGAGTGGCACCCCAGCGACCGCCTGTTCGCCCCGATGTACACGCCGGCCGTGCCGGGCGGCTCCGGCGGCGAGCTGATAGGCGTCCTGTCCGTGGACCGGCCGCGCAACGGACGGCTGCCCGGCGCCTGGGGCCGCGAGGCGCTGCAGATGTACGCGTTCCAGGCGGCCATCGCGATCAGCAACGCGCGGCTGCGCGCCAACATGCAGCGGGCCCTGGTCCGGCTGGAGCGCGAGCAGCAGGCGCTGCGCGCCAGCGAGGAGTCGTTCCGGCAGGCCTTCGAGTACGCCCCCTCCGGCATGGCGATAGCCGAGATGGGCGGCGACCAGCACGGGCGCATACTCCGCACCAACGACGCCCTGTGCCGGCTGCTCGGCCGCCCGGCCTCCGTGATGCGCCGCTACTCCTTCTCCGACCTCGTACACCCCGAGGACATAGGCACCCTGCTGCGCACCTCCGCGGAGGGCGGCCGCGCGGAACTCCGCCTGGGCCGCCGGGACGGCACCTACGTCTGGGTGTCCCTGCGCAACTCGGTCGTCGCCGACGCCGCCGACGGCCCCCGCTTCCTCCTCACCCACGTCGAGGACATCGAGGAGCGCAAGCGCCGCGAGCTGCAGCTCGCCCACCGTGCCTCGCACGACTCCCTGACCGGCCTGCCGAACTCCGCCGAACTGCGCTCCCGCCTCGCCGCCCGCCTCTGCCGGCGCCCGCAGTCCGCGCACCCGGCCGCCGTGGACGCCTACGACTCCCACGACCCCGTGCACGGGCAGGCCGCGCACGACGCCAACGGCCACGGCTTCGACTTCCGGCCCGGCGGCTTCGACACCTACGACGCCTTCGACCACCACGTGCACACCGTGGCGCCCGAGGAGGGCCGCGACGACGGCACCAAGGGCCTCGCGGTGCTCTTCTGCGACCTCGACGGCTTCAAGTCGATCAACGACCGGTTCGGGCACAACGCGGGTGACGCCGTCCTCATCGAGGTGGCCCGGCGGCTGTCCGACGGCGTGCGCGACGGCGACACCGTGGCCCGGCTCGGCGGCGACGAGTTCGTGATCCTCGCCGACGGCCTCGGCCGCGCCGACGCCCAGGACCTCGCCGTACGCCTGCGCAACGAGATCATCCAGCCGATCCGCGCCGAGGGCCGGGCGGTCCGGGTGGGCGCCAGTTTCGGCATCGGGTGGGCGCACTGCGGCATGACCGCGGACGAAGTCCTCAAGTCAGCCGACGAACGTATGTACGTCGAGAAACGATCTCGTCCCAAACAGCACAGACGTGCGGGATAAGGCGCAGGTCAGCGAGTTGGTGCGATCCGAGTCACCCGTTTGGGCCCCAGGGAACGGGTAGGCTCGCAGTTCGCCACCCTTATTTCAGACCTGGATCGCACGCTTCAGAACGGCACCGCATCCGCCCCGCACTGTTGAGGAGTACGAAGGGATGACGCCCGGCAACAACGGCGCGAGCACGCCCGAGGACGACGACCCGTTCGGCTACCTCTACGCCGACGGACAGGCCAACGGAGCCCAGCCGCCCTCCGGCGGCTACGGCTACCCGAACTCGGTGAGCAGGGTGCGTGCCGTCGGCGAGCGCCAGTACGGCCAGCCGCAGTACGGCGGGCAGTCGACCGTGCCCCAGCAGCAGCAGCCGTACGGCCAGCCGCAGGGCGCCTACGGCCAGCCGAACCCGCACTACGCGGCACCGGAGAGCCTTCCCGGCGGCGCGCCCGTCCGGCAGCAGCCGGCGCCCGCCGGCGGCGGTGGCGGCCGGGGCGGCGGGCCCAACACCAAGGGGCTGCTGATCGGCGCGGTCGCGGTGGTCGCGGCGGTGGTCGTCGGCATCGCCGTCGCCATGTCGCAGGGCGACACCGGTGACGAGAGCAAGGGCGGTGACCAGCCGACGGCCTCGGCGTCCGCCTCCCCGAGCCCCACACCCAGCGAGTCCAGCACCAGCGAGGCCACCGAGGTCGAGCTGCCGACCATCGACGCCAAGGCCCTGCGCCTCGGCGGCACCGCCAACATCGCCTCCGACATCCCGGGCGCCCAGTCCGAGGGCGGCGTCTACGTCGGCAACCTCAACCAGGTCGGCAACTCGGTGACCTGGACGGTGAACGGGATCCCGGAGGAGGGGGCGTACACCCTCTTCAGCCGTTTCAGCACGGTCGGTGAGGACCAGGAGATGACCCTCACCGTGAACGGCAAGCCCTTCGGCAGCAAGATCAACTACGGCAACTTCACGCACACGTCGGACGGCGACTTCTCCAAGGGCTGGACCCAGACCTACACCTGGCCCACCCTCGCCAAGGGCACCAACACCATCACCGTCTCCTGCGAGCAGGGCGACAAGTGCAACGTCCTCCTCGACCAGTTCTGGCTGAAGAAGGGCCAGGTGAAGGGTTAGCCCCTCGGTGGGTCAGCGCGCCTGGGCGGCGCTCGCCTCCCCCGTCACCGACACCCGGTTCACCAGCGCCTCGTAGTCCCGCCGGTCGAAGTCGCCGGCGGTGGGGGAGAGGACCGTGGCGGCGGAGAGGGCCACCGCGTGGGCGAGGCGGTCGGGCCAGGGGCGGTGGGTGACCAGGCCGGCCAGGAGGGCGGCGGAGACCGCGTCACCGGCGCCGGTGGGGTTGCCGCGCACCCGGGCCGGCGGAGTGGCCCGCCAGCGGCCCTCCGGGGTCGCCGCGACCAGGCCGGACGCGCCCAGCGTGGCCACCACGGAGTGCGCCCCGCGCCGCCGGGCGTCCTGCGAGGCGCGCGTCGGCTCGTGGAAGCCGGTCAGTTCGGCCAGTTCGTCCGCGTTCGGCTTGACGATGTCCGGGCGGGCGGCGACGGCCCGCCGCAGCGCCTCACCGCCGGTGTCCAGCAGCACCGGCACCCCCGCGGCGCGCGCGGTGCGGATCAGGCTCGCGTACGCCCCCACCGGTACCCCCGGCGGCAGGCTCCCGCACAGGGCCACCGCGTCCGCGCCGGCCACCAGCGCCTCGTACGACCGCTGGAAGGCGGACCACTCGGCGGGCCGGACCATCGGACCCGGCTCGTTGAACCGGGTGCTGTCACCGGTGCGTTCGTCGGTGACGCAGACCGTGCGGCGGGTCGCACCGGCCACCGGGAGCAGGGCGTCCGTCAGCCCGGGGAGGGTCCTCAGCCCCTCGCGGACCATCTCGCCGGTGGCGCCGCCCGCGAAGCCGGTGACCGTCACCGGCCGGCCGAGCGCCGCCAGCACCCGCGCCACGTTCAGCCCCTTGCCGCCGGGCCGCTCGCAGACCTCCGAGACCCGGTGCGAGGTGTGCGGTCGCAGGGACCGCACGCGGTAGGTGATGTCGAGAGCGGTGTTCAGCGTGACCGTGAGGATCACCGGGCCGACCTCCCCCGATTGCGTGTGTTGCCGTCAGTCCTGTGCCGCTTCCCGGAGCTCGCGGGCGATCCCCGGGGGACACGATCATGCCAAACGGACGGCGGCCGGCGCAGTCCCGGCGCCGGTCACCATCTCGCAACGAACGGACTTCTCAGGCCAGTCGGGGATCCACCACCCACGTGCCGCGCCGCATCACGCCCCGCACGTCGAAGTTCTCGTCGAGCAGCACCAGGTCGGCGTCCTTGCCGGGCTCCAGCGAGCCGATCCGGTCGGCCATGCCCAGGAGCCGGGCCGGGTTGACGGACAGGGCGGTCACGGCGTCCTCGACCGACAGCCCGTCCACGGTCACCGCCCGCTTGAAGGCGCGGTCCAGGGTCAGCGTCGAGCCCGCGATGGCCCCGCCCTCCACCAGCCGCGCGACGCCGTCGGCGACCTCCACCGCCAGCGGGCCGAGCTTGTAGAGGCCGTCGCCGAAGCCGGCCGCGTCCATCGCGTCGGTGATGAAGGCGACACGGCCCGGGCCCGCGTGGTGGAACGCCAGTTGCAGGGCGGCCGGGTGCAGATGCGTGCCGTCGTTGATCAGCTCGACGGTGATCCGCTCGTCCTCCAGGAGGGCGGCGATCGGGCCGGGGGCCCGGTGGCCGAGGGCGGGCATCGCGTTGAAGAGGTGGGTGGCGACGGTCGCGCCCGCGTCGATGGCCTCGCGGGTCTGCTCGTACGTCGCGTCCGTGTGGCCGATCGCCGCGATCACGCCGCGCTCGGCCAGCAGCCGCACCGAGTCGACGCCGCCGGGCAGCTCGGTGGCCAGGGTGACCATCTTCGCGTGGCCGCGCGCGGCGTCGATCAGCCTGCGCACCTCCGCCGGGTCCGGGTCGCGCAGCAGTGCCTCGGAGTGGGCCCCCTTGCGGCAGGGGGAGATGAACGGCCCCTCGAAGTGGATGCCCGCGATGTCGCCCTGCTCGGCCAGTTCGGACAGGAGTCCGGCGCGCCGGGTCAGGAAGTCCATGTCACCGGTGACGGTGGAGGCGACGAGGGTGGTGGTGCCGTGCCGGCGGTGGGTGTCGATGCCGGTGAGGACGTCCTCGACCGTTCCGGAGGTGAAGGAGGCGCCGCCGCCGCCGTGGTTGTGGAGGTCGACGAAGCCGGGGACCAGCCAGCCGGTGAGGTTGACGACCTGTGCCTCGGGGGACGGTTCGGCGACGATGCGGGTGCCCTCAATGGCGACGCGGCCGCCGTGGACCACGCCGGTGGGGAGGACGACTTCGGCGCCGGAGAGCACCAGAGGGGTGCCGGCCGGAGCGGGGTGCGGGTGGGTGGTCGCTTCTCGCGCTCCGCGGCGGAGCCGCACGTCGGCGCTGTCCCGCGTCCCTGAGGGGGTTGCCATCAGGCCGGTTCCTCCTGAGTCCGAGTGGTGGTGAGCAGATCCCAGGCCATCAGGCCCGCGCCCAGGCATCCCGCCGCGTCGCCCAGAGCCGCCGGGACGATCGCCGGCAGCTTCTGGAAGGTGATCCGCCGCCGGACGGCCTCCCGCAGCGGTGTGAACAAGGTTTCCCCCGCCTCGGCGAGGCCGCCACCGATGACGAGGGTGCGGGGGTCCAGCAGGGTGAGGGCGGTGACCAGGCCGTCGGCGAGGGCGTCGACCGCCTCCTGCCAGACCCGGACGGCGTTCGGGTCGCCGGACGCGACGGCCCCGGCGCAGTCGGCCGCGTCCGCCTCCGGGTTCCCGCTCGCCGCCGCCCACGCCTCGGTGACGGCGGCGGCGGACGCGTAGCGCTCCAGGCAGCCGTGCTGCCCGCAGGGGCAGGCGGGGCCGCCGTGCCGTACGACGATGTGCCCGATCTCGCCCGCGAAACCGTGCGCGCCCGCCTCGACCCGGCCGTCGACGCCGATGGCGCCCGCGATGCCGGTGCCCAGGGCGACGAAGAGGAACCGGTCGGCGTCCCGGGCCGCGCCGACGCGGCCCTCCGCCAGACCGCCGGTGCGCACGTCGTGGCCCAGGGCGACCGGGACGCCGCCGAGGCGGTCGGCGAGCAGGGCGCGCAGGGGTACGTCGCGCCAGCCGAGGTTGGCCGAGTAGGCGGCGATGCCGCCGGGCTCGTCGACGATGCCGGGGACGGCGACGCCGGCGGCGGCCGCGGGCCCGCCGAGGTGCTCGGCGCCGTACTGCCGCAGCTCGGCGGCGAAGTCGAGGATGCCGGCGACGACCGCGTCCGGGCCGCGCTCGCGCCCGGTGGCCCGGCGGGCCTGGTGCAGCAGAGCGCCGTCCGGCCCCGCCAGGGCGGCCTTCATCCCGGTGCCGCCCACGTCGAGGGCGATGACATGTCTCACGGGGGACAGTGTGGCCCCACTACCCTCAAGAGGTCTAGTCCACTTGCGTGGTGTAGACCTGAATCCTTGTGGTGTAGACCTCAATCCGGTATTCGGATGGTGGTCCAGACGACCCAGTCGCGGGACATCGCGGAACAAAGCGGAATATGTCGTACAACTCGGGAGTGACAGTGCAGCGGCGCGCATGGCGTACGGGAGTGATCGCGGTGGGGGCCGCGCTGGGGATGACGGGAGCCGTCGCCGGCTGCGGGCTCGGCGGCGGCTCGGACGAGGTGACGCTGCGGCTGGTCGCCGCCGACTACGGCGACAGCGCGGCCAACACCTCCGAGAAGTACTGGAGCGAGCTGGTCCAGCGCTACGAGGAGAAGCACCCCGACGTGCACGTCGAGGTCACCGTCTACTCGTGGAACGACGTCGACCGCAAGGTCAAGGAGATGGTCGACGCGGGCGAGGCGCCCGACATGGCGCAGATCGGCGCGTACTCCGACTACGCGGCCGCGGACAAGCTCTACAAGGCCGGCGACGTGCTCTCCATCCCCGTCCAGGCCGACTTCGTCTCCCAGCTGTCCAAGGCCGGCGAGGTCAACGGCGTCCAGTACGGCATGCCGTTCGCCGCGTCGACCCGCGTGCTGTTCTACAACAAGTCCCTCTTCACCAAGGCCGGCATCAAGCCGCCCACCACCTGGGCCGAGCTAGCCTCCGACGCCGAGGCGCTGAAGGAGGAGGGCGTGAAGTACCCGTTCGCGCTGCCGCTCGGGCCGGAGGAGGCGCAGGCCGAGACCATGCAGTGGCTGCTCAGCGGCGGGGGCGGCTACACCTCGATGGTCGGCGGCTACACCCTCGACTCCACCGAGAACGTCGCCACCTTCGGCTGGCTGAAGAACGAGCTGGTCGGCAAGGGGCTGACCGGTCCCGTCCCGCCCGGCAAGCTGAACCGCGCCGACGCCTTCGCGGCGTTCGCCGACGGGGACGTCGGCATGCTCAACGGGCATCCGTCGCTGATGAAGGCCGCCTCGGCGAAGGGCGTGAAGTACGGCATGGTGCCGATGCCCGGCAAGGACGGCGCGAGCAAGTCCACGATGGGCGTCGCCGACTGGATGATGGCGTTCAAGCAGAACGGGCACGCCGACGAGATAGGCGACTTCCTCAACTTCGTCTACAGCGAGGAGAACGTGCTCGACTTCTCCCGGCGCTACGACCTGCTGCCGGTGACGACGTCCGCGAGCGAGGTCATGGACTCCTCGCCGGAGGACCGGGACCTCAAGCCGTTCCTCGACGAGCTGCCGCTGTCCGAGCTGTACCCCGTCGGGCGCACCTCCTGGGCCGCGGTCAGCGCGGTGGTGAAGCAGCGGATCGGCGCCGCGGTGGCACCGGTCGGCAACCCGGCCTCCGTCCTCGGCGAGCTGCAGACCAAGGCGATCACGGCGGACAGCAAGGTGTCGGACTGAACCGCTGGGTTACGGTCGGGGCATGGAGCAACGGGAGCGGGCGATTCTCGGCCTGGAGCGGCGCGGCTTCTCCGGGCCCGGCGCGAAGGAGCGGGCGATCCGCGAGGAGCTGGGACTGTCGCCGGTGCGCTACTACCAGCTGCTGAACGCGCTCCTGGACGACCCCGAGGCGCTGGCCGAGGACCCGGTGACCGTCAACCGGCTGCGCAGGGTGCGCGAGGCCCGCCGCTCGGAGCGGTGACACCGCTAGGGTCGTCGTATGGGAACCCACGAGACGCACTCCACGGAACCCCTTCCCGCTCCGCGCACCCCCGCCGGCCGGGACGCGCTCGAAACGATCCTGCGCAAGCCCGGCGAGACCCTGGTCGCCCTCGACTTCGACGGGACGCTCGCGCCCATCGTCGAGGACCCGGAGCGGGCGCGGGCGCACGCCGACGCCGTGCCCGCGCTGGCCGCCCTCGCGCCCCGGGTGGCGTCCGTCGCCGTGGTCACCGGGCGCCCCGCCGAGGTGGCCGTACGGTACGGCGGATTCGCCGGGGTCAGTGGTCTGGACCACCTGGCCGTGCTGGGGCACTACGGCGCCGAACGGTGGGACGCGCGCACCGGCGAGGTGAGCGCGCCGGAGCCGCACCCGGGCGTCGCCGCCGCGCGGGGCGAGCTGCCCGGGCTGCTGGAGCGGTCCGGCCGGTCCGGGCTCTGGGTGGAGGAGAAGGGGCGGGCCGTCGCCGTGCACACCCGCCGGGCCGCGGACCCGCAGGGCGCCTTCGAGGCGCTGCGCGGGCCGCTGGACGCCCTCGCCGCCCGGCACGGACTGGTCCTCGAACCGGGGCGCATGGTCCTTGAGCTGCGCCCGCCCGGCATGGACAAGGGCGTGGCGCTGACGGCGTACGTACGGGAGACCGGCGCCCGGGCCGTCCTCTACGCGGGAGACGACCTCGGTGACCTGCCCGCCTTCGCCGCCGTGGAGGAACTCCGCTCCGAGGGGGTCCCCGGGCTGCTGGTGTGCAGCGGCAGCGCCGAGGTCACCGAGCTGGCGGACCGGGCCGACCTCGTCGTGCCCGGCCCGCAGGGCGTCGTACGGCTGCTGCGGGCGCTGGCCGCTCAGCTCGCCGGCTGAGCCCGCAGCGCGGTCAGCTGGTCCAGGAACCACTGCGCCGGCGGCAGCGCGGTCGCCGCTTCCGCCAAGCGCTTGGAGCGCTCGGCGCGCTCCTCCGGGGACAGGGTGAGCGCCTCGTGCAGGGCGCGGGCGGTGCCCGTCACGTCGTAGGGGTTCACCCCGATCGCGTCCTCGCCCAGCTCCTCGTACGCCCCCGCCTCCCGGGACAGCACCAGGGCGCAGCCGTCGTCGGCCAGCAGCGGCACCTCCTTGGCGACCAGGTTCATGCCGTCCCGGATCGGGTTCACCAGGGCCACGTCGGCGAGCCGGTAGGCGGCCAGGGAGCGCGCGAAGTCGTCCTTGACGTGCAGCACCACCGGGGTCCAGCCGGGGGTTCCGTAGCGGGCGTTGACCTCGTCGGCGACCCGCTGCACCTCGGCCGTGTAGGCGCGGTAGACCTCCAGGTCCTGCCGGGAGGGGTAGGCGAAGGCGACGTGCACCACGCGCTCGCGCCACTCGGGGTGGTCCGCCAGCAGCTGGGCGTAGGCCAGCAGCCCGCGCACGATGTTCTTCGACAGCTCGGTCCGGTCGACCCGGACGACCGTCCTGCGGCCGGGGCCGATCTCCTCGCGCAGGGCCGCCATCCGCTCCGCCACATCGGGCCGGTGGGCTCGCTCGCGCAGGAAGTCGGCGTCCGCGCCGAGCCCGTGCACCCCGATCCGGGTGGTGCCGACGCCGCCGACGACGGCGTCGCAGCACGCGGTGAACGCGTCCGCCCAGCGCCGGGTCAGGAAGCCCAGCCGGTCCGCGCCGAGCATGCCGGTCAGCAGCTGCCGGGCGATGTCGTCGGGCAGCATCCGGAAGTACTCGGGCGGCGCCCAGGGCGTGTGCGAGAAGTGGCCGATCCGCAGGTCGGGGCGCAGCTCGCGCAGCATCCCCGGGACCAGGGTCAGGTGGTAGTCCTGGACGAGCACCGACGCGCCCTCGGCGGCCTCCTCGGCCAGTGCCTCGGCGAAGGCGCGGTTGTACGTCTCGTACGACGCCCACTGCCGCCGGAACTCCGCGTCGAAGACCGGCTCCAGCGGGGTCTGGTACAGCATGTGGTGGACGAACCAGAGCACCGAGTTGGCGATGCCGTTGTAGGCGTCGGCGTGCACGTCGGCCGGGATGTCCAGCATCCGGGTGCCCGGCTCGGCGACCCCGTGCCGCACCGCCTCCCGGTCACCGTCGGACAGGGCCGAGCAGACCCACAGGGCCCCGGCGTCCGAGCCGATGGCGGACAGGCCCGAGACCAGTCCGCCGCCGCCGCGCTTGGCGGTCAGTGATCCGTCCGTCTCCCGTGTGTACGAGACCGGGCCGCGGTTGGAGGCGACCAGGACCTGGGCAGCACCGTGCGTGGAAGCCATACGCCACAACCTAGCCCGCCCGGTAAACGCTCAAACGTACGGTTCCACTCGACCCGTTGTGAACATTGTGTGAAGAGGGGATGATGTGCCGCGCACATGCCATGCGTGGCAAGGAGCGCGTGGCGCGCACGGCCGGGGGTGGGCATTCGTGATCGATTTCCGCAGACGTCTCCTGGGCGACCGCAGAGCCACCGGGCTCGCCGCGCTGTTCGCCGCGTCCGTACTCGCCCTGGCCGGCTGCGAGGGCGGTGACGACGGCGCGGCGGCGGACACGAGCGTCACCCAGGTGGCCGTCACGGACAGCCCCGCCGGCCCCACGCCCGAGCCCTCACCGACCCGCGCGGAGCCCACGCCGCCCCCGACCCCCACCCCGGCTCCCGCCCTCGCCACGCTCGCCGACCACACCGGGCAGGCCGTCGGGAAGGCCGCCGCCGACGCGAAGGCCGCCGGTCTGGCGTACGCCGTGTACCTCCAGGGCACCGGTGCCCCGCTCGGCGGCGGCGGCCGGACCGCCTCCTCCTGGGGCGCGGCCGAGAAGGTCTGCGAGCAGATCGACGATCCCGACGACGCCGCCGCCTCCTTCGACGTGGCCTTCGTCGTCGCGCGGGACGGCCGTGACTGCTCCGGCCGGCTGCTGCACACGC
Organism: Streptomyces sp. bgisy159; assembly: GCF_057707805.1. Lineage (NCBI taxonomy): Bacteria > Bacillati > Actinomycetota > Actinomycetes > Kitasatosporales > Streptomycetaceae > Streptomyces > Streptomyces sp. bgisy159. The sequence continues at coordinate 43,126 of NZ_JBYIQX010000011.1, forward strand.
CCACCCCGACCCCGCGGGCGGCGCAGACCTCCGGCGGCTCGTCGGGCGGCTCGTCCGGCGGGTCCTCCGGCGGCACGTCCGGTACCGACAAGAGCTGCGCCATCACCAGCCCCGCCGGGAACTGCTACGCCGACGGCCAGTTCTGCGCCAAGCGGCACCACGGGCTGAGCACCTACGGCAGGGGCGGCGAGTACCTCACCTGCGAGCAGGACTCCTCCGGCACCTGGCGCTGGTCGGACGGGCATCCGGGCTGACGGGTATCCGGGCTGACGGGTATCCGGGCTGACTGTCCGGGCCGACGTGCCCCCGCGCCGACGGGCCGCCCGTCGGCCCGGGGCGCCGCCCGTCACGCCACCTTGCGGGCCGCGTACTCCGCGATCTCCACCATCGGCGGCCGCTCCTCCGTGTCCACGGAGTACGTCCGCGGCTCGAACCCCTCATCGGTGCGCTCGAACTGCGTGAGGGAGGGCCGGACGAGGTGGCCGCGGGCCAGCCGCAGCTGGGCGGTGCGGTAGATGGCCGCCGCCATCCGGCCGAGGGCCTGGCCGTCCTGGTGGCGGTGGATGCGCACCCCCAGGTCGACCTGGGCGAGCGCGTCCAGGCCCACCAGGTGCAGGGCGTCGACCAGCATGCCCAGCTCCACCCCGTAGCCCACCGGGAACGGCAGCTGTTCCAGCAGGGAGCGGCGGGCCGCGTACTCGCCGCCCAGCGGCTGCACGAACCCGGCCAGCTGCGGCCAGTGCATGTTCAGCAGCGGGCGGGCCATCAGCTCGGTGACCCGGCCGCCCTGCCCCGCCGCCCCGGCCAGCGGACGGTCGTACATGCCCTTGACCAGGGCGACACCGGGTTCGGTGAGCAGCGGGCCGACGATGCCGGTGACGAAGTCGGAGGAGAACTCCCTGAGGTCCGCGTCGACGAAGCACACGATGTCCCCGCCGGTCACCAGCAGGGAGCGCCAGAGCACCTCGCCCTTGCCGGGCAGGGCGGGCAGGCGGGGCAGGATGTCGTCGCGGTGGACGACCCGGGCGCCCGCGGCGGCGGCCACCTCGGAGGTGCGGTCGGTCGACCCGGAGTCGACGACCACGATCTCGTCGACGAGCGGGATCTGCTGCATGAGGTCGTGGCGGATCACGGCGACGATGTCGCCGACGGTCTCCTCCTCGTTCAGCGCGGGCAGCACGACGGAGACCGTCTGGCCGGTCGCGCGCTTGGCGGCCAGGACGCGGTGCGGCGGGCGGTCGCTCACGGACCAGGAGCGGGTGGTCAGCCAGCGCTCGACTTCTTCCAGCACGCCTGCGGCTCCTCACGGTGTCTCGGCGGTGTCCGCGGGTGTCTCGCGGTTCGGACGACTATCTCAACTGTCCTGGTCGTCGGTTACAGTCTTGAACAACGCTGATGACCATCGCATGTCGGGGGTTGTTGCGCTTACAACTACATACCGCTCATCCAGAGGGGCAGAGGGATACGGCCCGATGAAGCCCCGGCAACCCTCCAGTCGGTTCCCGTCACGTCGGCGTGGCGAGGCTCCCGGCTAGGGAAGGTGCCAAATCCGTCTCACGGCGAGATGCGTCGTGAGGAAGATGAGGAGAAAGGGCCTCGCCTCACATGGCTGTGCAGACAGTTGCAAACTCCGGCAATCCCACCGTCGACCTCGGTCCCGCCGCGGCCCTGAGCTGTCGCGAGTGCGGTCACCGCGTCCCCCTCGGCCCGGTCTTCGCGTGCCAGGAGTGTTTCGGCCCGCTGGAGATCGCCTACGACTTCTCCTCCTACGACACGGAGGAACTGCGCAAGCGGATCGAGGCCGGACCCGCCAACATCTGGCGCTACGCCCCGCTGCTCCCGGTCCCCGCCGACGTCGCCGACAAGCCCAACCTGAACCCGGGCTGGACCAAGCTGGTCAAGGCCGACAACCTGGCGCGCGAACTGGGCGTCACCGGCGGGCTGTACATCAAGGACGACTCCGGCAACCCGACGCACTCGTTCAAGGACCGCGTGGTCGCACAGGCGCTGGAGGCCGCGCGCGCCTTCGGCTTCACCACCCTGTCGTGCTCCTCCACCGGCAACCTCGCCGGTGCCGTCGGCGCCGCCGCCGCCCGGGCCGGCTTCCGCTCCTGCGTGTTCATCCCGCACGACCTGGAGCAGGGCAAGGTCGTCATGGCCGCGGTCTACGGCGGCGAGCTCGTCGGCATCGAGGGCAACTACGACGACGTGAACCGCTTCTGCTCCGAGCTGATCGGCGACCCGGCCGGCGAGGGCTGGGGCTTCGTCAACGTCAACCTGCGGCCCTACTACGCCGAGGGGTCCAAGACCCTGGCCTACGAGATCTGCGAGCAGCTCGGCTGGCGGCTCCCGGACCAGATCGTCGTCCCCATCGCCTCCGGCTCGCAGCTCACGAAGATCGACAAGGGTCTGCAGGAGCTGATCGGGCTGGGGCTGGTCGAGGACCGGCCGTACAAGATCTTCGGCGCGCAGGCGCTCGGCTGCTCGCCGGTCTCCACCGCGTTCAAGGCCGGCCACGACGTCGTACGCCCGCAGAAGCCGGACACCATCGCCAAGTCCCTGGCGATCGGCAACCCCGCCGACGGGCCGTACGTGCTGGACATCGCGCGCCGGACCGGTGGCGCCGTGGAGGACGTCACCGACGAGCAGGTCGTGGACGCGATCAAGGTGCTGGCCCGGACCGAGGGCATCTTCGCGGAGACCGCCGGCGGTGTGACGGTCGGCGTGACGAGGAAGCTGATCGAGAACGGCGTGCTCGACCCGGCGAAGACCACGGTCGTCCTGAACACCGGAGACGGCCTGAAGACCCTCGACGCGGTGGCCGGCACCGGCCTCACCGCCACCATCCGCCCGAACCTGGACTCCTTCCGAGAGGCTGGCCTCGCATGAGCGTGACCGTTCGCATCCCCACCATCCTGCGCACCTACACCGGTGGGCGGGCCGAGGTGCCGGCCGAGGGCGCGACCCTCGCCGACGTCATCGCCGACCTGGAGAAGAACCACACGGGGATCGCCGCGCGCGTGCTGGACGACCAGGGCAAGCTGCGCCGTTTCGTGAACGTGTACGTGAACGACGACGACGTCCGTTTCGAGCAGGGCCTGGCCACCGCGACCCCCGACGGCGCGGGAGTCTCCATCATTCCGGCGGTCGCCGGCGGCTGATCATTACCTTCGGTAATCACGGTTACCGAGCGTTCATGGAATTGCCTCCTCCGTGAGAGAAACGGAGGGGGCAATTCTATGTGATTGAGCGCGGTAGAGTTGGGGAACGTGGTCCCGGCCGACGAGCCGGGAGCCGCGTGTTTCTGCCGCGCTGCCGTCGAGAAGCAGCCAAAGTGCGCCTTGCATTCGCGGCATTTGTTCCTTTTGTGGGGCCCGACTTGGCCTGAATTCCGCCTATTCGCCCCCTCTTTCCGGGCTTGGTGCGTCCAGATTTCTCGTCCGATTGACCTGTTGCAGACGGCAGTTGGACAGATACATTCAGCCGCGGTCGACGCGTTCCGGCGCACGCCCCCGACGACTGGGGGGTGAGGTCTGACCCGGATCCGCGAAGTGTGGATCTGTGCAAGGGCCAGTAATAGGGGAGTTAGGCATGGCTCAGGGCACCGTCAAGTGGTTCAACGCGGAGAAGGGGTACGGCTTCATCGCGGTCGACGGTGGTGCGGACGTCTTCGTCCACTACAGCGCGATCCAGATGGACGGCTACCGCACCCTGGAAGAGGGCCAGCGGGTCGAGTTCGAGATCTCGCAGGGCCAGAAGGGCCCGCAGGCCGACATGGTTCGCGTCACCGCCTGAACGTCCTTTTCGCCGAAGGGCCCGCACCCGTCCCGGGTGCGGGCCCTTCGTCCTGTCCGTCCCCGGCTGATCCCCGTTCCTCCCCCCTGGAGGCGCTTGCACTCGACGGTGCCGAGTGCTAATCATTGGCGTTAGCACTCTGAAGGTGAGAGTGACAGCGAAGGACCGGGTCGGTGAGGCCCGCAGGCCGGGTGGGGCAAGGAACCACGAGGCCCGCGAGCCGTCCGTCGCGGGCGCGGGCGCGGTCCGAAGGAATCACCCCCAGTCCTGGAGGGACCACTTCACATGGCCAAGATCATCGCGTTCGACGAAGAGGCGCGGCGCGGCCTTGAGCGCGGCATGAACCAGCTCGCGGACGCCGTCAAGGTGACCCTCGGCCCCAAGGGTCGCAACGTCGTCCTGGAGAAGAAGTGGGGCGCCCCCACGATCACCAACGACGGTGTCTCCATCGCCAAGGAGATCGAGCTGGAGGACCCGTACGAGAAGATCGGCGCCGAGCTGGTCAAGGAAGTCGCCAAGAAGACGGACGACGTCGCCGGTGACGGTACGACCACCGCCACCGTCCTCGCCCAGGCGCTGGTCCGCGAGGGTCTGCGCAACGTGGCCGCCGGCGCCAACCCGATGGCCCTCAAGCGGGGTATCGAGAAGGCCGTCGAGGCCGTCTCCGCCGCCCTGCTGGAGCAGGCGAAGGATGTCGAGACCAAGGAGCAGATCGCCTCCACGGCCTCCATCTCCGCCGCCGACACCCAGATCGGCGAGCTGATCGCCGAGGCCATGGACAAGGTCGGCAAGGAAGGCGTCATCACCGTCGAGGAGTCGCAGACCTTCGGTCTGGAGCTCGAGCTCACCGAGGGCATGCGCTTCGACAAGGGCTACATCTCCGCCTACTTCGCGACCGACATGGAGCGTATGGAGGCCGTCCTCGACGACCCGTACATCCTCATCGCGAACTCCAAGATCTCCAACGTCAAGGACCTGCTCCCGCTGCTGGAGAAGGTCATGCAGTCGGGCAAGCCGCTGCTGATCATCGCCGAGGACGTCGAGGGCGAGGCCCTGTCGACCCTGGTCGTGAACAAGATCCGCGGCACCTTCAAGTCCGTCGCGGTCAAGGCCCCGGGCTTCGGCGACCGCCGCAAGGCGATGCTGAACGACATCGCCATCCTCACCGGCGGCGAGGTCATCTCCGAGGAGGTCGGTCTCAAGCTCGAGAACACGAGCCTCGACCTGCTGGGCAAGGCCCGCAAGGTCGTCATCACCAAGGACGAGACCACCATCGTCGACGGCGCCGGCTCCTCCGAGCAGGTGCAGGGCCGCGTGAACCAGATCCGCGCCGAGATCGAGAACAGCGACTCCGACTATGACCGCGAGAAGCTGCAGGAGCGCCTGGCGAAGCTCGCCGGCGGTGTCGCGGTCATCAAGGCCGGCGCCGCCACCGAGGTGGAGCTCAAGGAGCGCAAGCACCGCATCGAGGACGCCGTGCGCAACGCCAAGGCGGCCGTCGAGGAGGGCATCGTCGCCGGTGGTGGCGTGGCCCTGCTGCAGGCCTCCCAGGTCTTCGAGAAGCTGGAGCTGGACGGTGACGAGGCGACCGGCGCCAACGCCGTGAAGCTCGCGCTGGAGGCCCCGCTGAAGCAGATCGCCGTCAACGGTGGTCTCGAGGGCGGCGTCGTCGTGGAGAAGGTCCGCAACCTCCAGGTCGGCCACGGCCTGAACGCCGCGACCGGCGAGTACGTCGACATGATCGCCGAGGGCATCATCGACCCGGCCAAGGTGACGCGCTCCGCGCTGCAGAACGCCGCCTCCATCGCGGCCCTGTTCCTCACCACCGAGGCCGTCATCGCCGACAAGCCGGAGAAGGCCGCGGCCCCGGCCGGCGGCGGCATGCCGGGCGGTGACATGGACTTCTGATCGACCTCAGGGTTGATCGACCGTCCAGCGGACCGAGGGCGGCACTCCTTGCGCGGCAGGGGGTGCCGCCCTCGGGCGTGTCCGGAGTCACAGACGGGGCGGACGGGGAATGCGCGGCGGGGTATCGGCAGTTGCTTCATCAGGTGCAACGATGCGTATGCACATACCAGCTGGTCGATCCGAGGAGTCCCCGTGACCGCCACCACCGCCGAGTCCGCCGCGTCCCGCGCGGCCGAGCTGCTCTCCCGTCCCGTCGAGATCAACGGGATGACCGTCCCGAACCGCATCGTGATGGCGCCGATGACGCGGATGTTCTCCCCGGGCGGTGTCCCCGGTGAGGACGTGCGGTCCTACTACGCCCGCCGGGCCGCCGCCGGGGTCGGGCTGATCGTCACCGAGGGGACCTACGTCGGGCACGAGTCGGCCGGCGACCAGGACCGGGTGCCCCGGTTCCACGGGGAGGAGCAGCTGGCCGGCTGGGCGAAGGTCGCCGACGCGGTGCACGCGGCCGGCGGGAAGATCGTGCCCCAGCTGTGGCACATCGGCATGGTCCGCGAGACCGGCAGGCCCCCCTACGCCGACGCGCCCGCCGTCGGCCCCTCCGGCATCCGCCTCGACGGCACCGAGGGCGCCGGCAAGCCCATGACGAGCGGCGACCTGGACGACGTCGTCGCCGCGTTCGCGCGGGCCGCGGCGGACGCCGCGCGCATCGGCTTCGACGGTGTCGAACTGCACGGCGCCCACGGCTACCTGATCGACCAGTTCCTGTGGGAGCGCACCAACCGCCGCACCGACGGCTACGGCGGCGACCCCGTCGCCCGGACCCGGTTCGCCGCCGAGATCGTGGCCGCCGTGCGCGCCGCCGTCCCGGCCGACTTCCCGGTGGTCTTCCGGTACTCGCAGTGGAAGGCCGACGCCTTCGACGCGAAGCTCGCCGAGACCCCGCAGCAGCTGGAGGCGATCCTCGCGCCGCTCGCCGCGGCCGGCGTCGACGCCTTCCACGCCTCCACCCGCCGCTACTGGCTGCCCGAGTTCGACGGCTCCGACCTCAACCTGGCCGGCTGGACCAGGAAGCTCACCGGCAAGCCGGTCGTCACCGTCGGCTCGGTCGGTCTGAACGGCGACTTCGTGCGGGCCTTCGCCGGCGAGGGCGCGCCGCTCGGCGGCCTCGACAACCTTCTCGACCGGCTGGAGCGCGCCGAGTTCGACCTCGTCGCCGTCGGCCGTGCGCTGCTGCAGGACCCGCGGTGGGCGGAGAAGGTGCTGGCGGGCCGCTTCGACGAGCTGACGCCGTACGACGGTGCGGCGCTGCGCACGCTCAGCTGACACCGCGGCCTGCCCTCCGGGCCGCGCCGGGCCGCGCCGGGCCGCGCCGGGCCGCGCCGGGCCGCGCCGGGCCGCGCCGGTCCGGGCCGCGCCGCGCCGGGCCGGAGGTCAGAGGGCCAGCGGTCAGAGGGCGATGGCGGGCCGGAGGCCGGAGGTCAGAGGTTGCCGAGGGGTTCGATGTCGACCCTGACCGGGGTGCCCCAGACCCGCAGCACCTCGTAGTCCGTGAACTCGTGCACCAGCCGGTACGCCATCGCCGGCCGCGATCCGCGGCGCAGCGCCGCCAGGTACAGCTCGGCCTCGTGACGGTCGCGGCGCGGGGTGCCGCACAGCTGCCACTCCTGGCCGTTCCACAGCTCCGGCAGCCAGCGCTGCTGGGGCTGCGGGCGGTCGGCGCGGACGCCGTAGCGGGACGGCGCCGGGTCGGTGTGGTCCCGGGGGAGCGGCTGGGGCGCGGGGCCGGCGTACTCGGCGCGACGGGCGGCGCGCCGCCGGGTCTCGCAGAGCAGGCACAGGTCGGGGGCGCTCTCGTCGACCGGCCCGTTGGGGTGCTCGGCGCACCGGGTGGTCCGCGCGGCCGTGCCGACACTCTCGTCCAGGAGGTCGAGGGCACGCCGCAGATCGGCCTTCACCTCGTGCAACGCGGCGTCCGTGGTGTCGGCGGTCAGGGCCTCGCCGTGCTCCCCGAGAAGGCGCAGGGCACGGCCCAGAGCGTTCAGCTGGGCGTGATTCACCCTCCTACCGTCGCACACGCCCGGGTCCGGCCGCGTCGCCGCCGGAGACATCGCTCGCCGGGACGGCCTCCGCCGCCGGCCGGTCGCCCCCGGTCGCGGCCGGGGCCCGCAGCCGGGATTCGGGGATGCCCGCCAGGTAGGTCGCGGCGAACCCGGTCGTGTAGGCGGTCAGGAGACCGCCCGCGTAGACCGCCGCCGTGACGGTGAGGCTCGCGGTGCCGGACAGGAGGGGGAAGAGGGCCCAGCCGGACGGGCCGATGGCGGTGGCGCCGACCTGGTCGCCGAGGGTCGCGAAGAAGCCGACGAAGGCTCCGCCGGCCGCGCCGCCCGCGCAGGCGGTCACGAAGGGGCGCCCCAGGGGCAGGGACACGCCGTAGATGAGCGGTTCGCCGACGCCGAGGAGACCGGCGGGCAGCGCCGAGCGGATGGTGGCGCGCAGCGAGGCGTCGTGTCGCAGCCGTACGTACACCGCGCAGGCCGCGCCGACCTGGCCGGCCCCGGCCATCGCGAGGACCGGCAGGAGCACCGTGTACCCCTGCTGTTCGATGAGGGTGGCGTGCAGCGGGATCAGCGCCTGGTGCAGGCCGAGCATCACCAGCGGCAGGAACAGCCCGCCGAGAACCAGACCGGCGAGCGCCCCGGTGGTGGTCAGCAGCCAGGTCGCCGCGGTGCCGATGGCGGAGGAGACCGCGCCGGCCGCGTACATCAGCCCGTACAGGGTGGCGAGGCCGGCGACCAGGACGGTCACGGTCGGCGTGAGCAGGACGTCCAGCGTCGCCGGGAACCGGCCCCGGCACGCCTTCTCCACGTACGTCCCCAGCAGCGCGGCGGCCAGCGCCCCGAGCACCCCGCCCTGGCCGGGGGAGAGGGCCACACCGAACGCGGTGACCTTCGCGACCCCCGGGTACACGACGACCGCCGCGACCGCGCCGCCCAGCACCGGCGTCCCGCCGAACTCCTTCGCCGTGTTCACGCCGACGAACACCGCGATCAGCGCCATGAACGCGGACGACACGGCGGTCAGGGCGGGCGTCAGGCCGGTCAGCCGGCCGGTGTTGACCAGCAGCCCGTTCAGCCCGGCGAGGACGCCGCAGCCGATCAGCGCGGGGATGAGCGGCACGAAGACGGCGGCGAGGCGGCGCAGCGCCCGTTTGACCGGGGTGGCGTTGCGCCGCCGGGCGGCCTCCCTCAGCTCGGCGCCCCGCGAGGCCAGCCCGTCGGCGACCGTGGGCGGGACCGCGGTCGTCTCCCCGGCGGCGTCGGCAGGGCCGGCGGCGTCGGGGACATGGGCAGGGCCGGCGGCGTCGGGGACGTGGGCAGGGCCGGTGGCGTCGGCGATGCCTGCCGCCGCCCGGACCAGTCCCTCGAACTCCGCGGTCACCCGCCCGACGACCCCCGGCCCCAGCACGACCTGGCATCCGTCGGCAGCCGTCACCAGGCCCAGGACACCCGGGACCGCCCGCACCGCCTCCGTGTCCACCCGTGCCGGGTCGGTGAGGGTGAGCCGCAGGCGGGTCACGCAGTGGGCGACGGAGGTGATGTTGGCGGGGCCGCCGACCAGGGGGAGGAGGGCGGCGGCCGTGTGGCGGGGGTCGGTGCGCATGCCCCGAGCGTGCGGCTCAGCGGCGGGCGGCGGCCAGCGCGGCGCGCAGATGGCCGCCGGACTCCTCCAGAAGGCGGGCGGCGGCGGGTCCGTCCACACCGGCGAGGACGACCAGGATCGCGTTCTTCACCTCGCCCCCGGCGGCGTGGAGCGCGGCCTCGGCCTCCGCGTCCCCGGCGCCCGTGGCGAGGGCGACGATCCGCCGGGAGCGGGCGCGCAGCTTCTCGTTGGACGCCCGCACGTCGACCATCAGGTTCCCGTACGTCTTGCCCAGGCGGATCATCGTGATCGTCGACAGCATGTTGAGCACCAGCTTCTGCGCGGTGCCGGCCTTCAGCCGCGTCGACCCGGTGATCAGCTCGGGCCCGACGACCACCTCGATGCCGTACGCGGCGGCCGCCGCCAGCGCGCTCCCCGGGTTGCACACCACCCCGACGGTCAGCGCCCCGGCCGCCCGGGCGTGCTCGACGGCCCCGACGGCGTACGGGGTGCGGCCGGAGGCGGAGACACCGACCACGGTGTCGGCGGGGGTCAGACCGAGCGCGTCCAGGTCGCTCACCGCCAGCTCCCGGGAGTCCTCGGCGCCCTCCACCGAGCTGACCACGGCCTCGGGCCCGCCGGCGATCAGCCCCACGACCTGCCCGGGCGCGGTGTCGAAGGTGGGCGGGCACTCCGAGGCGTCCAGTACGCCGAGCCGCCCGGCGGTCCCGGCACCCGCGTAGACGAGCCGCCCGCCGCGCGCCATCCGCTCGGCGATGGCGTCGACGGCGGCGGCGATGGCGGGCAGCTGGGTCGCCACGGCGGCCGGTACGGCGGAGTCCTCGCCGTTCATCAGGCGGGCGATGTCGAGGGTGGGCAGCCGGTCGATGTCGGCGAGGTCGGCGCGGAACGCCTCGGTCGGCAGGGCGGACAGCTGGGCGAGGAGATCGCCGCCGTCGCTGCCGGCGCCCCCGGCAGACCGGGCGAGGCTCGGGGTGCTGGGGGTGCTGGGGGTGCTGGAGGTGTCTGGGCTGTCGGTGTCGGTGGTGTCGGTGGTGTCGGCGGTGTCGGGGCGGCGCGCGGAGGATGCAGTCATGACGGGGTGGCTCTTTCGGTGCGAGGGCGGTCGGTCCGGCTCACCCGGTCCTACCGGTGCCGGTGCGCCAGCGCCTCGTACGACGCGGCCAGGGCGGGTGCGGCCGACTCGTACGTCCGCTGCGCCACGCCCACGAACAGGCAGTCCACCACCAGCAGCTGGCCGGTGCGGGACGACATCGCGGCCGGCCGCAGCTCGCTCTCCCGGGCCGTGGACGTGGTCAGCACGAGGTCCGCGTACTGGGTGACCGCTCCCTCGGGCCGCCCGGTGATGACGACGGTGGTGGCCCCGCCCTCGAAGGCCACCCGCAGCGGTTCGATGACGTCGCCGGTGGCGCCCGAGTGGGTGATCGCGACCGCGGCGTCGCCCTCGCGCAGCTGCACGGCGTTGGTGACCGCGAGGTGCGGATCGCTGTGCGCGTGCGCGACCAGCCCGATCCGCAGCAGCTTCTGCGCCAGGTCCTGGGCGACCAGCCCGGACGCCCCGACCCCGTACACGTCGGTGCGCCGCGCCCCGGCGACGGCGGCGACGGCCGCGCCGAGCTGTGCGGTGTCGAGCCCGGCGGCGGTGTCGGCGAGGGTGCGCTGCTCGTCGAGGGCGAGCTTGGCGACGACGTCGGCGAGCGGGTCGTCCACGGCGATGTCGGTGGTGATGGCGGGTGCCCGCCCCGACCGCTGCTGGGCGGCGAGGCCGGCGAGCGCCAGCCGCAGATCGCGGTAGCCCGGATAGCCGAGGAGGCGGGCGGTGCGCACGACGGTGGCCTCGCTGGTGCCGGTGCGCTCGGCGAGGCCCGTGACGGTCAGGGCGGCGCACCCGGCCGGATCACCCGCGACGGCCTCGGCGACGCGCCGCATGGAGCGGGTCATGGTGGGGGCGAGCGTGCGCACCTTGGCGGTCAGTGCGGCGGGGGCGAAAGTTTCCTTCGCGTCCTGGGTCACGTACTGAAAGTTATTTTCATGTCGAGGAGGCCGTCAAGAGTGCGCACAATGGGGGCATGGAAGCCCCGAAGACCCCCCTGAGCCCCCTGGAACAGGCGCTGCACGCGGCGCGCGCCCTCGTGCTGGCCGACCTCATGGCGGGGCGGGTCGCGGACGCCGACGTGGTGTCGCTGGTGGAGGAGTCCCTCGTGCAGCGGCGCTGGTGGGTGGAGCAGTGGCCGGACGGGGCGGCGTACGTGACCGGCCTGGTGGCGCAGGACGTGCAGGACGCCCTGCTGGAGCGGTACGGCCGCTGGCCGCTGTGCCCGGTGTGCGGCTCGGGCGACCCGCACGCGCTCGACGTCGAGCCGGAACTGGGCACCGACCCGCACTGGGTGTGTTCCGAGGCGGGCGTGAAGGTGGCGCCGGTGGGCTCGCTCGCCCTGGCGACGGGCGACGGGGCGGCGTCCTCGTGAGGCGCCGGTGACCCTCTACATCGATCCCCCGACCTGGCCGGGCCACGGCCGGCTCTGGTCCCACCTCGTCAGCGACGCGTCGTACGAGGAACTGCACGCCTTCGCCGAACGGCTGGGCGTGCCGCGCCGGGCGTTCGAGCGGGACCACTACGACCTGCCCGCGCACCGCTACGCCGACGCGGTGGCGGCCGGCGCGGTCGAGATCGGTTCGAAGGAACTGGTCCGCAGGCTCACCGAGGCGGGCCTGCGGCGTCCCAAGTACGCGGGCCGTCCCGTCTGACGGCACGGTCGGCAGGGGTGGCAGGGACCCTCGCGCTGCCCGGACCTGCCGACCCGGATCAGCCGCGGCGGACGAACAACCGCGGCTCGGCCGGCGCCTCCCCCCGCGGCTCCCGCGCCGCGCGGTCCGTCTCCAGCGGTGCCGGGGTGAAGCCCGCCCGGCCGGCCACCCGCTGCGAGGCCGGGTTGTCGTCGTCGATCACCGCGCCCAGGGCCTGTACGTCGTCGCGGGCCAGCGCCCACTCCGCCAGGGTGCGCAGCGCCTCTGTGGCGTAGCCGTGGCCGCGGGCCGGCTCGACGAGGTCGTAGCCGACCTCCACGCGGCCCTCCTCGTCGGGACGCCCGTGGAAGCCGATGCTGCCGACCGCGCGGTCGTCGTCCCGACGTACGACGACGAAGACCCCGAACTCCGGCTGGTGGACGCCCGACCCGTACGCCTTGAGGAGCAGCCCGGCGGCGTCCCGCGCACCGGGAAGGGGTGCGCCGCCCAGCCAGGTGAAGCCGCCGTCGCCGCCCGCCCGGAGGTCGGCGGCGGCCGCCGGGGTCAGGCCCTCCAGGGTGAGCCGGTCGGTCGGCAGTACCAGGTTGTTGTGCCAGCGCCACTCGGTGACCGGCGCCCGGCCGGGCAGGTCGCCGCGCCCGGTGGCCCACAGCAGGGCCGGCCAGGGTGCGGCGGCCGGGCGTACCCGGGGGAAGATCCGGGTCAGCACGCCCTCGCACAGCCCGGCGGGCGGCTCGTAGGGCACGCCCAGGCCCTCGGCGATGTCGTGGGTGTGCAGCAGCACCTCCGCGACGCCCATCGCGGCGAACCCCTCGCGGTTCGCGCTGCGGAACGGGTACGGGTGGAAGGCGCGGGCGGAGCGGGGCGTGGCGCGGAGGGTCGCCGCGAGCAGGGCCCCGCCCACCGCGATGACGTCCACGACGTCGGCGTTGCCGGTGCCGTCGTCGGGGGCGACGCGGAAGGGAACGCGGGCGGGGGCCCGGGCGGCCAGCCGGCCGGCATAGGTGAAGAGGTCGGCCGCGATGTGCTCGGCGGACTCCCGGCAGCTCCACTCCACCCGGCCGGCCCGGGTGCCCGCCCAGTCCCGGGCGGTCACCGTCCGCAGCAGCCCCGTGCAGCTCGCGACGGCCGCTTCCACCTGGTCCCCGCCCCATGTCTCCATGGGGGGCAGCGTAGGCGCCGGGCGGGCTCAGTTCGACAGCAGTTCCAGCTCCGCGCCGATGTTGTAGCGGGCGGTCGCCTCCCAGTGCTCCACGCCGTAGGGCGTCCTGAACAGCCTTGGCAGCTCCAGCAGTTGACGCAGTACGGCGGAGCGGCCCGCGCGGAAGGCGTCGTTCGGCACGAAGTGGTACTCCTCGCGCACGGCCGCGGTGTAGGCGGCGTACGCGGAGGGCGGGGCGGCGAGGATCGCGAGGTCGGCGTCGCACAGGACCTGGCCGTCGCGGTCCTCGTCGGCCGGGTCGTGGCCGACGGTCAGCCGTACCAGCCGGGCCACCTCGGCGGTCTTCGCCGCGGACACCCCGGCCTCGGGCAGGGCGCGTTCGGCGAGCCGGGCCGAGCGCTCCTCGTTCTCGGAGCGGTCGGGCAGGTAGACGGCGTCGTGGAACCAGGCGGCGAGACGCACCACGTCGGGGTCGGCGGCGTACGGCTCCAGGGTGTCGACGTGGTCGAGCACGGCGGTCAGGTGGGCGAGCGTGTGGTAGCGGCGCTGGGGCTCCCGCCAGCGGGCCAGGAGGTTGTCCGCGTAGGGGGCTGGGTCCGGCGCGTCGGGGCCGGCCGGGGCACGGGTGGCTTCCAGGGCCCGGGCGAAGCGGCCGCGCAGGGCGTCGTCCGGCGGGGCGAGGGCGGGGTCGTCTGCCATACGGCCATTGTGGCGGCGCCGGCCGGTCCTGGCGGTCCTCGCCCTGGCCGGGCGGCGGGCAGCGTACTCTTTGAATTGGACTAGACCTGTAGTCGCTCCAGACCGATGGAACGCTCCAGACCGATGGAAGGGGTCCTATGAGCTCGCGTGCAGTCCTGGAGGTGATCGCCCTCGACATCGAGGACGCGGTCGCCGCCCAGGCCGGAGGTGCGGACCGGCTGGAGCTGGTCACCGACATGGCCGCCGACGGGCTCACGCCGCCCCTGGCGGCCTTCGCCGGGATCCGGGCCGCCGTCGACATCGACCTGCGTGTGATGCTGCGGCTCGCGGACGGCTTCGCGGCCGGCGAGGTGGACCGGCTGGCCGAGGTCGCGCGCGAGCTGCGCCGGGAGGGCGCCGACCAGTTCGTCCTCGGCTTCCTCGACGCGGACGGCGACGTCGACCTCACGGCGGTGGAGCGGGTCGTCGCCGAACTGGACGGCTGCCGCTGGACGTTCCACCGGGCCATCGACCACGCGGCCGACCGGGACGCGGTCCGCAAGCGGCTGGACGGCGTCACCGGACTGGACACCTACCTCACGGCCGGCGCCTCCGGCGGCGTCGACGAGGGCCTGCCCACCCTCCTCGCGGAGGCGGCACGGTCCACGGAGCCCGGCTACGACCGGCAGCTCCTCGTCGGTGGCGGCCTCCGCCTCGACCACGTCCCGCACCTGCGCGCCGCCGGCCTCACCGCCTTCCACATCGGCGGCGCGGCCCGCCCGGACGGCTGGGCCGGCCCGGTGTCGGCGCGGGCGGTGGCCCAGTGGCGCGAGGCCCTGGACAGCACGGCGTAGCCGCGGATCAGTCCCGCGCGGTCTCCTCGCTCACCCACGCCAGGTAGGCGTCGCTGCCGTGGGTCACCGGTGTCGCGATGATCTCCGGGGTGTCGTAGTCGTGCACGCTCCTGAGGTGCGCCTCCAGGTCCGGGTACCGCTCGGCGGTCGTCTTGTACAGCACCCGCCACTCCTGCTCGGCCTGGACCGCACCCTGCCACCGGTAGACGCTGGTGACCGGCCCGTCGATCTGCGCGCAGGCCGCCACCCGCGCCTCCACGGCACCGCTCGCCAACGCCCGCGCCTTGTCGGCGGTGTCGGTGGTGGTCAGGACGGTCAGGTACTGGGACACGGCGTTCTCCTCCGCTGTCGGCCTGCCGGAACCGTACCCGGCGCACCGGGCGGGGCCGGTCAGCCCAACTGCTCCGGCAGCTCCGCCGCATGGGTCACGATCAGGCCCGACACGGCTCGGGTCAGGGCGACGTACAGGCGGCGCAGGCCGGTGCGTTCGTCGGGTTCGCCGTCGACGACGGCCCGGGGCTCGTCGAGGACGACGTAGTCGTACTCCAGGCCCTTGGCGAGGGAGGCCGGGACCAGGGTGAGGCGGGCGTCGGCGGTCGTCTCCTCGCCGGGAGCGAGGTACGGAGTGCCGGCGGCCGCCAGTGCCTGCGCCAGTACGGGAATCCGCGCGTCGGCGGCGATGAGGCCCACCGAGCCCTCGCGGTGCAGCAACTCCTCGCAGGCGGCGAGTACTTCGGTGTCCGAGGAGACCGGGCGCAGGGCGAAGAAGCCGGGGTTCTCCCGGACCGACGCCACCGGGGTCAGGCCCGGCGCGATGTGCGGGAGCAGCCGGGAGGCGTAGGCGATCACGTCGGTGGGGACGCGGAAACCGGCCGTCAGCTCCTCCACCACCGCGTCCGGCTTCCCCAGGTGCGCCAGCGCCTCGGTCCAGCTCCGGGTCGCCCACGGCGTGGTGCCCTGCGCCAGGTCGCCGAGGACGGTCGCGGAGCCGGTGGTGCAACGGCGGCCCACCGCCCGGTACTGCATCGGGGACAGGTCCTGCGCCTCGTCGAGCACCACGTGGCCCAGCGAGTGGGTCCGCTCCACCAGGTCCGCGGCCTCGTCGACCAGCACCGCGTCCGCCGCCGACCACTTGGCCGATCTCACCGACCGCACCGGCTTCGCCCACAGGATCGTCTTCTGCTCGTCCACGTCGAGGACCCCCGCCGCGTGCTCGGCGAGGAACTCCCCGTCCGTCAGCAGCCGCAGCACCAGCTTCGCCGGGTCGACCGGCGGCCACACCGCCTTCACGGCCGCCTTCACCGCGCTGTTGCGGGCCACCGCGTCCTGCACCCGGTCGTCCGGCGCCTCCCCGGCCCGCTCCATCTGCACCAGCACCGCGTGCGCGATCCGCTGCGGCAGCGCCTCGCGGGCGGCGCCGTAGCGGATGCCGCGGTCCAGCAACTCGCGGACGATCTCCTCCACTTCGTACGCCGGTACCCGCCAGCGCCGCGAACCGCGCACCACCACGACCGGCTCGGCCGGCATCGTCACATGGGAGTACAGGGCGCTGCGCAGCACCCGCGCCATCCGGGCGTCGCCCTTGACCAGCGCCGCCGCCGCGTCGTCGGTGCCCCGCACCTCGACGCGGGCCACCAGGTCGTCGACGGTCGCCTGCCGGACCGCCAGCTCGCCGAGCGCGGGCAGCACCTGCTCGATGTAGTGCAGGAAGGACCGGTTCGGCCCGATGACCAGGGTGCCGGTGCGGGCCAGCCGCTCCCGGTGGGCGTACAGCAGATACGCCACCCGGTGCAGACCGACGGCGGTCTTCCCGGTGCCGGGGCCGCCCTGCACGCACACCGTCCCCGACAGCCCGGACCGCACGATCTCGTCCTGCTCGGGCTGGATGGTGGCCACGATGTCCCGCATCGGGCCGACACGCGGCCGCTCGATCTCCCGCTGGAGCAGCTTGCTGGTGCGGGCGGCCTCGGCCGGGTCGGACAGGTGCTCGTCCTCGTACGCCGTGAGGTCGCCGCCGGTGTAGCCGAACCGGCGGCGCAGCCCCACGTCCATCGGGTCCCTCTTCGACGCGCGGTAGAACGGCTGTGAGACCGGTGCCCGCCAGTCGATCACCATCGGGTCGCCCTCGGCGTCGTGGACGTGCCGCCGCCCGATGTAGAAGCGCTCCCCCTGCGCCCCCTCGGCCCGCTCGGCGCCGGGAGCGTGCAGATAGTCCAGCCGGCCGAAGAACAGCGGGGTGTCGCTGAGATCGGCCAGCGCCTTGATCCGCTCGTCGATCTGGCGGGCCAGCACCTCGGCGTTGACCCAGTTCGCGGTCACGTCACTGATGTCGAGCGCCTCGGCGTCCTCCCGCATGGCCCGCAGCGCGGTGCGCGACGCGGCGAGGTGGGCGCGCTCACGGGAAAGAGGGCCCTCGGCGGCCTCGGCGGCCTCGGCGGATACAGGGGATACGGGGGATGCGGCGGACAACGGGCCGGACAAGGGGGTGCCTCCGGAAGGTTCTGCGGGTGCGGGTGCGGGTGCGGGTGCGGGTGCGCGGGCACGCGGTACGCGGCGGCGACGCGGATACGGTCTCGCGACCTCGGAAGCCGACCGGTTTCCGACCGGACGGCGGCACTCCGTGGGGAGGCGGGGAAGAGCGGAGATTCTAGGACCGGCATCCACCGGAACGCCAATGCTTTGCGCCCGCCCCCGGCCCCAGGTCGTACCCGCCGGCCCGATGCCCCTAGGGGACGCGGCATCCCCCGGACCGATGCCGGTCTTATGCCCGCAATCGCACCATGGAGACATGAGCGCAGCGACCTTCACCCCAGCCCCGGCCCCCGGCCGCCCGTCGGGCGCCACCCCACTGTCCGGCGCGCACCGGCACCGCCTCGGCGACGCGGTGCGCGCTGCCCGCGTCTTCGTGACCACCGCCTTCGAAGTGATCGTCCTCGGCGAGTACGCCGAAGAGGCGGGTGTGCACCGCAGGTAGCCCCGGCCGGCGTCAGCTCTCCGCGAGGAGTTCGTCCGCGTCCACGATCCGGTACGCGTACCCCTGCTCGGCCAGGAACCGCTGCCGGTGGGCGGCGAAGTCCTGGTCGATGGTGTCCCGCGCGACCACGGAGTAGAAGTGCGCCTGGTGGCCGTCGGCCTTGGGCCGCAGTACCCGGCCCAGCCGCTGGGCCTCCTCCTGCCGCGACCCGAAGGTCCCGGAGACCTGGACGGCGACCGTCGCCTCCGGCAGGTCGATGGAGAAGTTCGCCACCTTCGACACCACCAGCACGCTGATCTCCCCCTCGCGGAACGCGTCGAACAGCTTCTCCCGCTGCGCGTTCGACGTCTCCCCCTTGATCACCGGCGCGCCGAGGTGCTCGCCCAACTCGTCGAGCTGGTCGATGTACTGGCCGATGACGAGGATCTGCTGCCCGGCGAACCGCCGCACGATCGCCTCGGTCACCTTCCGCTTCGTCGCCGTCGTCGCGCAGAAGCGGTACTTCTCCTCCGCCTCGGCGGTGGCGTAGGCGAGCCGCTCGGAGTCCGTCAGGTTCACCCGCACCTCGACGCAGTCGGCGGGCGCGATGTACCCCTGCGCCTCGATCTCCTTCCACGGCGCGTCGAACCGCTTCGGCCCGATCAGCGAGAACACGTCCGACTCCCGGCCGTCCTCGCGCACCAGCGTCGCCGTCAGCCCGAGCCGCCGCCGCGCCTGGAGGTCCGCCGTGAACTTGAAGACCGGCGCGGGCAGCAGGTGCACCTCGTCGTAGACGATCAGGCCCCAGTCCCGCGAGTCGAACAGCTCCAGGTGCGGGTAGATCCCCTTCCGCCGGGTCGTCAGCACCTGGTAGGTGGCGATGGTGACCGGCCGGATCTCCTTCTTCGTGCCGCTGTACTCGCCGATCTCGTCCTCGGTCAACGAGGTCCGCCGCACCAGCTCGTGCTTCCACTGCCGGGCCGAGACGGTGTTCGTGACGAGGATCAGCGTCGTCGACTTGGCCTGCGCCATCGCGCCCGCACCGACCAGCGTCTTGCCCGCCCCGCAGGGCAGGACGACGACCCCGCTCCCGCCGTGCCAGAAGTTCTCCACGGCCTGCTTCTGGTACGGCCTGAGCGCCCAGCCGTCCTCGGCCAGCTCGATCGGGTGCGCCTCGCCGTCGACGTACCCGGCGAGGTCCTCGGCCGGCCAGCCCAGCTTCAGCAGCGTCTGCTTGATCTGCCCCCGCTCCGAGGGGTGCACCACCACGGTGTCCGGGTCGATGCGCGCCCCGACCAGCGGCGCGATCCGCTTCGAGCGCAGCACCTCCTCCAGCACCGGCCGGTCGGTGCTGGTCAGCACCAGCCCGTGCGCCGGGTGCCTGCTCAGGGTCAGCCGCCCGTACCGGTCCATCGTCTCGGCGATGTCGACCAGCAGCGCGTGCGGCACCGGGTACCTGCTGTACGACACCAGGGCGTCCACGACCTGCTCGGCGTCGTGCCCGGCCGCCCGCGCGTTCCACAGGCCCAGCGGCGTCACCCGGTAGGTGTGGATGTGCTCGGGCGCCCGCTCCAGCTCCGCGAACGGCGCGATGACCCGGCGGCACTCGTCGGCCTGCTCGTGGTCGACCTCCAGCAGCAGAGTCTTGTCGGACTGGACGATGAGAGGACCGTTCACGTACGCACATCCCTTCCGTACGGCCAAACCTCCAGTGTGCCGCACCAGCGGGCGATCACGGTCGGTCCGGAGTCAGTCGTCCGCCAGTTCCGCCACGCCCGTGATCCGGTGCAGCGGGTAGGTGCGGACCTCGTCCGCCGTGTGGTCGTACGCCGTCACGAAGCCGCCCTCCACCCGCACCGGGGCGATGACCCGCTGGCTGGCGGCGCCTTCGGCGTTGACGTAGCCGATCCACACCGCCTCGCCGGTGAGGACGGCGGCCTGCATGGTGGCGAGGGTCTCGGCCGAGGAGGTGCGGGGCAGCTCACCGGCCGCGAGCGGGGCGCTGTCGACCGGTTTGCGCGGGGCGGTGGAGGCCACGTCACCGGCGCGGACCGCACGGATCGCGGCGGCGAGGAGGGTGGCGTCGGGGACCGGCGGCCCGTCCGGGACCGGCTCGGGCGCGGTGCGCGGCGGGGTGCGGCGGGCGTCGGACCGGGTGATCAGCACATCGCCCTCGGCGGACTCCGCCGCCGGCGCGAACCCCATCGCCCGCAGCCCCTCCAGCAGCGCGGCCGGGTCCGCCTGGGCGGCCAGCACGGTCGGGGCGAGACGGCGCAGGCGCAGCCCGGCGGCCCGCTTGTCGGCCATGATCTCGTTCAGCAGCGCGTCGTCGTCGCAGCGCACGTACGCGGAGGCCGCGCCGACCCGCAGCCGGCCGTGGCGGCGGGCCACGTCGTCGATCAGGTACGTCAGCGGCTGCGGCACCGGCGTACGGGAGTGCTCGGCCAGGAAGGCGTGCAGGTCGGAGGCGGTGCGCCCGGCGTCCAGGGCGCGCCGCACGGAGGCCGGTGTGAACCGGTACACCGTGGCCCCGCCCTTGGACTCCACGTCGGCGAGCACGTCCAGCGTCTCGGCGAGCGGGCGCCGCAGCGGCCCGGGCGCGACCGCGGTGAGGTCCGCCTGCAGCAGCACGTGGTCCAGCGGCTCGGGCAGCAGCGGCGCCAGCAGCCGGACGGCCGCGGCCGAGGCGGCGGCCCGTGCCACCGGGTCGGCGGGCGCCGGCCGGTGGTGCGCCACCGGCAGTTTGTCCCCGGGGGTGTCCGGGATGTCGTCCTCGGCGCCGGCGGGCGCGTCGGCGTGCGGGTCCGTGGGCTCGGGCGGGTGTCCCAGCAGGGCCCGGCCGTGCCCGGCGAGCGCGCCGCGCCCGGTCACGCCCAGCAGTTCGGCCTCCTGCAGCGTCCACTCGGCGAGCCGGGTCCGCAGGTCGTCGTCGTGCCGCTGCGGGCCGCGCAGCGGGCGCTCCCAGCGCAGCCGGGCGAGGACCGACTCCCGGTCGGGTGCCGTGCCCTCGGGCAGCGCGGCGAGCAGGCCCAGCACCCGGTGGCGTACCTCGGGGGCCGCCGACCGGTCCAGGCCCGGGCCGAGCGCCGACAGCGGGCGCTCCTTGGCGTCCCGGCCGCCGACCAACCCCGGCGTCCGGGTCGCCGCCAGCCAGGTCTCCGCCAGCAGGGCCCACCGCTCGGCGGGCGGACGCTCCAGCCACTCGTCGTAGGCCGGGGTGGCGGCGTACCGCTCGTCGGCCTCGCCGTCGGACGCGAGCAGCCCGGCGCAGTACGCCAGCTCCACCCAGAACGCGGCGAGCGGCTCGGGCAGGTCCAGGGCGACCGCGGTGCGCTTGAGGTCGCGGACGCTGAGACCGCCCGACCGCAGCACCGGGGGCCCGCCCTCGTGCCAGTCCTTCAGCAGTTCCTCGACGGTCGCGGTCGCGGCGTACGCCTGGCCGGCCGCCGTCGCGTCCACGGCCCGGGCGGGGTGGACCGCCGCCGGCGCCACGGCCGGCGGCACCGGCTCCGGCGCGCGGTGCGCCCGCCCGCCGCGCAGGTGCAGCGCCGCCTCCCGGGGCAGTACGACCGTGCCCGGCGTCGTCGGCACCAGCAGCGCCCGGTCCAGCAGCCACCGCAGATGCGCCGCCGGCTCCGCCGTGACCTGCCCGTACGGCGGCCCCCACATCAGCCGGCCGAGCACCTGCCGGGACTCCTCCGGGGCCTCGCCGAGCAGCTCCGCCATCCGCGCGCGGTCGGTGAACAGCCCGGTCAGCGCGGCCACCGCGGACACCGGGTCGTGTGTCGACGGCAGCCCGGCCGCCGCCACCAGCTCCTGGATCCGCCCCGGCGACATGCCCGCCGTGGCCTCCCGCAGGGTGGGGCCGAGCCCGGTCGGCGACGGGTGCTGGGGGCCGGGCGCCAGCAGTTCGCGGGCGGTGCGCACCAGCCGCAGCCGGTCGTCGTCGCCCCACACCAGCGCCTGCTCGCGCAGCCCGGCCAGGGCCCGCGGCAGCGCGGCGGCGACCGCCGGGTCCGGCTCGTCGCCGGCCATCAGGCCGAGCAGTTCGTCGTACGTCGCCGGGTCTCCGGCCACCGCCAGCGCCTCGGCCGTCTGCAGCGCGAACCGGTCCAGCCGCTCCAGGGCCCGTACGACGGACGCCCGCGTGCCCGCGCGGGTGGCGAGCTGGGTGAGGTCGGTGGGCACCGGCGTGATGAGGTCCGGCCGGGCGCGCAGCAGGGCGGCCAGGGAGGCGTCGTCCCTGGCGCGGAGCGCTTCCGCCAGGGAGCGGGGGGCGGCCGTCTGGTGCTCGCTCATCCGGCCACGGTAGCGCCCGGGCGTCGCGGTGGGACCTCTTGTTCCGGCGGCCGCGGTCTCGGTGTGGCCGTCCGTGCCCGCGCGGCGCAGCCGCCGCACCGGCGCCGGCCCCGCCCCTCCGGCCGGGGAACGGGACGTTTCCCAGGTGTCTCCCCGGTGAATTCCGTCCGTACGTTCGCGTCAGAACCGGAACTGCGCCGCCCCCGCTCGTCACCCTGCGCGAGTTCGCCTGCACCTGCGGCCAGCCGCCCGCCGGCTCCCCCGCCGCCTTCCTCACCTACCTCACCGAGCAGGGCGGCCGGGACGTGCTGCGCTCCCACGGCAGCCGGCTCTGTTTCCGAGGTGAGCAACCCCCTGGTCTGCGAGCCGGCCTGACGCACCGTACGCGCGTGCCGCGCACCCCCTGCGCTACCTTCGAGCCACGGGAAATCACCGCATCGCACAGCCCCGGAGGGGACTTCGTGGGGATCGAGAGCGACCAGGTCGTCTACGAGTATCTGAGCCGCGTCGGTGACGTGGCGCAGCAGCGGCAGCTGTCGTCGGCCACGCGCATGCGGCTCGTCAACGAGCTGCGCGACGAGATCGACCGGCGCCGCGCCAAGGCGCCCGCCGACTCGCCCGCCGCCGTCCGCCGCATCATCGCCCGGCTCGGCACCCCCGACGACGTGGTCACCGCCGCCTCCGGCACCGGCACCGGCCCCGCGACCCCGTCGCCGTCGGTCCAGGTGCCGCCGGCCCGTCCGACGCCGGCCGTGCCGGTCCAGCGGGACGGTGCCGAGCGGCCCAAGGGGTTGTGGCGCAAGGTGCCGGGCCCCCGGGCCGCCGATCCGGAGCCGGCCGGCGGGCAGGGCGTTCCCGCGGCGGACGCCCCCGGCCTCGCGGGCCTCGACTGGTGGCGGGACGGGCCGCGCGGACCCGTCACCGCGCTCGACGACGACATTCCCGGGTTCGTCGGGGGCATCGAGATCCCCGAGCTGCTCAGGCCGGTGGTGCCGAGGAAGGAGCCCGAGAAGGCAGAGGACGCGGAGGGGGGCGAGAAGGCCGCGGGTGAGCGGGCCGTCGAAGTCGGGGCCGCGCCGGTCGTGACCGAGGACCCCGGGCCGCGCAGGCGCCGCCTCTCCCTTCCCGCCCGCCGCTGGAGCAACCCCCTGCTCCTCCTCGGCGCCGCCTCCCTCGTCGCCGGCGCCGTGCTCGGCAACGGCTTCGCCCTCCTGCTCGGCTGGGTCATCGCGTACGCCTCCCGGCGGCTCACCGACACGGAGACGAAGATCGCCGTGATGTGGCTGCCGGGGGCCGCGCTGGCCGCCGGTGCGGTGTGGCTGTGGGGACGGCGGGACGGGCGGTGGGGGCAGCCGATCATCGACGGGGGCATGGGCGCGGCGGTGGGGGAGACCTGGCCGTGGGTCCTGCGCGGGGCGGCGATCGCCTCCGCCCTGTTCCTGGTCTGGCGCTCGCAGCGCGGTAAGTAGCTCCCCCGGGGCCCCGCGCCCTCGCGCCACTGGCACCCGCACGCCCGGCGGCTCTCGCGCCAGTGGCACCCGCACGCCCGGCGGCCCGTACGCCGGTGGCCCCCGCGCCGGGTGGCCCGCACGCCCGGGCGGCCCACACCCTGGGGCCTCGCGCCCCCCTTGTCCCCGGCCCCGGCAAAATGGACCCCATGGCCACCGTGACCAGCATCCCCGCGCCCACCGTCGGATTCGATCTCGACATGACCCTGATCGACTCCCGGCCCGGCATCCACGCCGTGTACACGGAGCTGGCGGCGCGGACGGGGACGTTCATCGACGCCGACCTGGTGGTCACCCGGCTCGGTCCGCCGCTGGCCCACGAGCTGGCGTACTGGTTCCCGCCCGAGCGGGTCGACACCATGGTGGCCTTCTACCGGGAGCTGTACCCGGACTACGCCATTCACCGCACCGAGGCGATGCCCGGCGCCGCCGAGGCGATAGCGGCCGTACGGCGGGCGGGCGGCCGCGCGATCGTCGTCACCGCCAAGAACGAGCCGCACGCCGAGCTGCACCTGGCGCACCTCGGCATCGAACCGGACGCCGTCGTCGGCAACCTGTGGGCCGAGCAGAAGGCGCGGGCGCTGCGCGAGCACGGCGCGAGCGTGTACGTCGGCGACCACGTCGGGGACGTACGCGGCGCCCGCGCGGCCG
This sequence comes from Streptomyces sp. bgisy159, assembly GCF_057707805.1. NCBI lineage: Bacteria > Bacillati > Actinomycetota > Actinomycetes > Kitasatosporales > Streptomycetaceae > Streptomyces > Streptomyces sp. bgisy159. Next base: position 67,345 of record NZ_JBYIQX010000011.1, read on the forward strand.
GAGCACTGTCGGTCACCGTGCCGACCGGGCCCTGCCCCGAGGCGGAGCTGCGCGCGGCGGGCGCGGACGTGGTGCTGGACGACCTGACGGAGTTTCCGGCGTGGCTCGCGGACTACCGCGGGGCGGCGGCCCGCGCCTGACGCCGCCCGGCCGCCGCCGAGCGCAGCACACCGGCACCGGCCAGCAGGAACCCGACCCCCATGAGCATGCTCAGGCCGAACATGTAGGTGGGGAACGGCTTCGTGCCGAAGAATAGCGGGGCCACCGTGACGAGGGTGGCCAGGGCTCCGGCGAAGAACACCACGGCACCGGCGCGGATCAGCCGGTCACCGGGCGCGGCGGAATTCGTTTGGGTTTCGTCTCGCACCCGACCAGGGTAGTTCCCAGCGCGAAGGAACAACCGGGAGACGTCTTGTCAGCCGTCCCCCGACCATTAGCCTGGGTACCGGCGGGTCACGGTCGACCCGCCTGGGTTGTTGTTGAGCAGCTTTTCCCCGCAGTTTTCCGACGAGTACGAGGACGAGGACAGACGTGCCTACCGGCAAGGTCAAATGGTTCAACGTTGAGAAGGGCTTCGGCTTTCTCTCCCGTGACGACGGCGGTGACGTCTTCGTCCATTCCTCGGTCCTCCCCGCCGGAGTCGAGGCGCTGAAGCCGGGCCAGCGCGTGGAGTTCGGTGTCGTCGCCGGTCAACGCGGCGACCAGGCCCTGTCGGTGACCGTCCTGGACCCCACGCCCTCGGTGGCGGCGGCGCAGCGCAGGAAGCCGGACGAGCTGGCGTCCATCGTCCAGGACCTGACGACCCTCCTGGAGAACATCACGCCGATGCTGGAGAAGGGCCGCTACCCCGACAAGGCGTCCGGCAAGAAGATCGCCGGCCTGCTGCGCGCGGTCGCCGACCAACTGGACGTCTGAGCCGTCCTGTCCGTGTGAGCCGTCCCGTGCGCGCAGTGCCATGCGAGCCGTGCCGTGCGCGCAGTGCCGTCCGTCACGGGAAGGCCGGCGCGTCACGTCACGGGAAGGCCAGCGCGTCCGGGCCGAGGGGCGGGAGCAGGCCCTCGGCCGCCGCGCGGGTGAGCAGCCCGCGCACGGCGGCGTAGCCGTCCTCGCCCAGGTCGTGGGTGAACGCGTTGACGTACAGGCCGATGTGCTGGTCGGCGACGGCCGGGTCCATCTCCTGGGCGTGCTCCATGACGTAGGGCCGGGACACGGCCGGGTCGTCCCAGGCGGCGCGTACGGAGGCGCGGATCGAGTCGGCGAGCAGCCGCAGCGCCGCCGCGCCCAGCGACCGCCGGGCGATGATCGCGCCCAGCGGGATGGGCAGTCCGGTGGTGCGCTCCCAGTGCTCGCCCATGTCGGCGAGCCGGCACAGCCCGTAGCGCTGGTACGTGAACCGCGCCTCGTGGATGACCAGCCCCGCGTCGACCTTGCCGTCCCGCACGGCCGGCATGATCTCGTGGAACGGCATGACGACGATCTCGCCGACCCCGCCGGGAACGACGTCGGCGGCCCACAGCCGGAACAGCAGGTAGGCCGTCGACCGCTCGCTCGGCACGGCGACGGTACGGCCCGTCAGGTCGGCACCGGCCTCCCGGGTGAGCACCAGCGGCCCGCAGCCCCGGCCGAGGGCGCCGCCGCAGGGCAGCAGGGCGTACTCGTCGAGGACGTACGGCAGCACGGCGTACGACACCTTCAGCACGTCGAACTCGCCGCGCTCCGCCATGCCGTTGGTGAGGTCGATGTCCGCGAACGTCACGTCCAGCGCGGGGGCCCCGGGCACCCGGCCGTGGGCGAGGGCGTCGAAGACGAACGTGTCGTTGGGACAGGGGGAGTACGCGGTCCGCAGGCTCATACGGCTGTCCAACTCTCCAGTGCGGGGGCGAGCTTGTCGAAGGCCGCCGTCAGGGCCGTGAGGGCGTCGCCGATCCGCCAGGCGGCCCGGTCCCGGGGGCCCACGGGGTTGGAGACGGCCCGTACCTCCAGCACCGGCGTGCGGTGCAGCGCGGCCGCCTCCGCGACGCCGAAGCCCTCCATGGCCTCGGCCAGCGCGGACGGGTGGCGGCGGCGCAGCTCTGCGGCCCGGGCGGCGGTGCCGGTGGCGGTGGACACGGTCAGCACGGTGCCCACGGCCGCCCCGGTGGCCCCGGCGGCCTCCCGGACGAGCGGGGCGGGCGGCAGGTGGGTGACGGTTCCGAAACCCAGCTCGGTGACCGGCAGGAAGCCGTCGGGCGACTCGGCGCCCAGATCGGCCGCCGTGATCGCGTCGGCGACGACCAGCGACCCCACGGGCGCGTCCGGCTGGAAACCGCCCCCGATCCCGGCGCTGACGACCAGGCCGTACGGCCGCCCCTCGTGGGCGGCGACGGCGAGCGCCGAGCCGACGGAGGCGGCGGCGAGGGCCGGCCCGACACCGGCGACCAGCAGATCTGCGGCGCCCTCGCGCCCGGCCCGCGCCACCGCGTCCCGCTCGGCGGGGACGGCGGTGGCGATGAGGACCCGGCGCGGACGCGCGGACCCGGTGGCCCGTCCTTCGCTCACGTGTACCGCCGTGACTAGTTGTCCTTCTCCAGCTTGAACGACCACAGGCCGGTCGCCTTCTGGCTGTCGTCCTTGCCGTCGCCGGTGCGGATGGACACCAGCGTGGAGTCGCCCTGCGCGCCGTACTGCTCGTTGAAGAAGACGCTGCCCGGGATGGCCCGGTAGGTCTTGGTGCTCTCGTCGGTCAGCTGCTGGCCGTTCATCAGGATCGTCCAGTGCTTGTCGGCCATCTCGGGGTCGACGCCGAACCGCACGGTCTCGTCGGGGTCGACCTTGATCGACTTGATGTCCTTGTCCTTGAGGCACTCGGTGATCTCGGGGTCGGTGAGCACCTCGCCCTCACCGCCACACGTGGCCTCCTCGCTCACCGAGGAGGTGTCCACGGTGATCGTGGCCATCGGGGTCGGCTTGTCACAGGCCGACAGGACGAGCAGTCCGGCGGAAACGGCGCCGGCGGCGGCGACGGCGCGGCGGCGTCGCACAGCAGCGGATTGCAGGGTCATGGCCGAAGGCTATAGGGCGCGCCGGGTGGTCCCTCTACGCGGGGTGGGGCGTCGCTCAGCGTTACGCCACGCGAGTCGCCACGCGAGCCGCCGCCCCACGACCCACGCCGCCGCCCACGTCATCGCCCACGCCGCCGCCCGTGCCACGGCCCCGAAGCCGCCGCGCGGGTCCCGCCGTACGGGCCAGGCCCACGGTCGTGCCGTACGGGTCAGGGGCGTGCCGTACGGGTCACGCCACGCGGGTGCGCCGTGCCCCGCCGTGCCGGGCCGAGCCGAAGAGCCCCCGTACGGTCGTCACCCAGCCGAGCGCGAGCACGCAGGCGGCCACGGACAGGCCCAGCGTCCCGTTCAGCGGCATCGCGATGCCGACCGCGCCGCCGAACACCCACGACATCTGCAGCAGCGTCTCCGAGCGGGCGAACGCCGACGTGCGCACCAGCTCCGGCACGTCCCGCTGGATCAGCGCGTCCAGCGACAGCTTCGCCAGCGCCTGCGAGAGCCCGGCGACCGCCGCCAGGCACGCCACCAGCCACGCGCTGAAGAAGACGGCCGAGACGACCGCCGCGCTCAGCACCACCGCGACCACCGTCACGATGATCAGCTCCGGCGCCCGGGACCGCAGCCCCGCCCCCACCGCCGTGCCCAGCGCGTTGCCCACGCCCGCCGACACGGCCACCATGCCCAGCGACACGGCCGCGCTCTGCCCGGTCAGCGGATGCTCGCGCAGCAGGAACGCCAGGAAGAAGGTGAGGAAACCGGACAGCCAGCGCAGGGCGGCGTTCGCGCCGAGCGCGTGGGTGACGGCTATGCCCACCGTGCGTAGGCCCGGCCGCTTCACCGGCTTGAGGTGCGGCCCGTGCAGGTGCTCCTCGTCGGCGGCGAGCAGCGCGGTGTCCTCGCCCTTGGCCGAGTCCACCTTGTGGGGCAGGGAGAACGACAGGAACATCCCCGCGACGAAGATCACGAAGGCGCCGTAGAGCGGCCACCGCGGCCCGAGGTACTGGAGCCCGGCTGCGACCGGCGCGGCCATCCCGGTGGCCAGCAGCCCGCCCAGCGTCACCCGCGAGTTGGCCCGCACCAGCGAGAACCCGGGCGGCAGCAGCCGCGGCACCACCGCGCTGCGCACCACGCCGTACGCCTTGGAGGCGACCAGCACGCCCAGCGCGGCCGGATACAGCTCGATGCTGCCGGACACCACCGCCCCCGACAGCACCAGCGCCAGCAGCGCGCGGGCGGCCATCGCCCCGGCCATCGCGGCGCGGCGGCCGTGCGGCAGCTTGTCCAGGAGCGGGCCGATCACCGGGGCCAGCACCGTGAACGGCGCCATCGTGATCGCCAGGTACAGCGCGACACGCCCGCGCGCCTCGTCCGTCGGCACGGAGAAGAACACCGTCGAGGCGAGCGCGACGGTGATCATCACGTCGCCCGCCCCGTTCACCCCGTGCAACTCGATCAGCTTGCCCAGGCCCGACTCGCCCGCGCCGTGCGCGTGCGTCGCCCTGCGGATGCCCCGGGCGGTGCCGGTCACCGGGAAGCGCAGGGCGCGGCCCATCGCACGGACGGTCCCGGCGAACCGGCCGGACTCCGTCCCCCGGTCCCTCCCTCTGGAACCCCGTGCCCCACCGATACCGGTGGCGCCGGGGGGTGTCTTCGCGGCTGCCACCCCGCCATAGTGCCCCGAGAACGCCGTGTGTAGTGCCCGGACGGCCGGTGTGCCCCGGTACTTCTTTTCCGGCACCGCCCGCGACTTCGGTCTCCGGGCGGGTACGAATCCCACGTCGGTGTAGGCCGAGCGCCCGTGACCGGGTAGCGTGCGTATCTCAACCATCCCGCACAATGGATGGCACAGGTGCGCCCGAGCGCGATTCGAAACGCGGACGTCGACGCGGCCCCCAGGTCCGCTCCGTCCGCCGCCCGACCGCCGGCGGCAACGGCACCCGACAGACGGCGTAGGAGAGAAGCGATACCTGTGAGCGCAGCGACAACGCGAAGCCGCACCCCCGACCGCTTGTGCGCCGAGGCCGTCGACCTCGCCCGCGCCGCCGCCGAGGAGGCGGCCGCGCCCGGTGTGGTGGGCCCGCACGTCGGGATGGTGTCCGAGGGCGACCGCGTTGTCACGCACTTCTTCGAGTGTGCCGAGCCCGGGTACCGCGGCTGGCGCTGGGCCGCGACCGTCGCCCGCGCCTCCCGCGCGAAGCTCGTCACGCTGGACGAGGTGGCGCTGCTCCCCGGCCCCGACGCGGTCCTCGCGCCCGAATGGGTGCCCTGGAGCGAGCGGCTGCGCCCGGGCGACATGGGCCCCGGCGACCTCCTGCCCACCGACGCCGAGGACCTGCGTCTGGAGCCCGGCTACACCGGCGAGGACGAGCCCCCGCCGAACGCCGCCGTCTCCGCGGAGATGTCCGACCTCGCGGAGGCGGAGGACGCCGACGTGACCGCCGGCGTTCCGGCCGCCCTCCCCACCACACCCCGCCGCGGCTCCCTCGCCGACGTCGCCGAAGAGCTCGGCATGCGCCGCGCCCGCGTCCTGTCCCGCTACGGCCTGCACACCGCCGCCGACCGCTGGGACGAGGCCTACGGCGCCAAGACCCCCATGGCGCAGGCGGCCCCCGCGTCCTGCCTCAGCTGTGGCTTCCTCGTCCCCATCGGCGGCTCCCTCGGCCAGGCGTTCGGCGTCTGCGCCAACGAGTTCTCCCCGGCCGACGGCCGCGTGGTCTCCCTCACCTACGGCTGCGGCGGCCACTCGGAGGCGGCCGTCATGCCCAAGCCCCCGCAGCCGGCCGCGCCGGTCATCGACGAGACCCGCGTCGACCCCTTCCCCCTGCGCCCGACCCGCGACGCGGGCTCGGTCCCGGACGTGACGGACGAGGCGACGGCGGAGCTGGGGCACTCCTGAGGGCGGGGCGTGCGTCTTACTCTCCGTCGGCGAAGATCTCTTCGGCGGAGCTGACGGTGACGGCGTGGCCGAGCCAGCGGCGTAGCGTTTCAGGGGCGCCGCAGCCCTTGACGCGTTCACGGACGGATTCCGGAATGTCCAGGCCGCGTACCTCCAGGATGTGCAGGATGTCCTCGGCCCGGCCCTCGGCCCGGCCTTCGTCTCGGATCTCTTCGGAGAGCGATGACTTGTAGAAAGACAGGTCCACGGCCACTAGTTTGCTCCAAATCTGTGCGGATGGGTGCTTGCCCAGGCCCTGGGCGATGACCTCGACAATGGGATTGGCAAGATCGTCCGGTGTGTCCTTCAGCGCTTTGGTCATGGCCCTCAGGACGGCCTCGGCGTCCGGATGCGCGGCGTGGGCGATGGAGGCCAGCGTGGCGAGGGCCAGGTCCTTGCGGACTTCCGCCGGGTCGGTGATCACCGGCATGTTGTGCGGCCCGGCGACCAGGGGGCGGAGCGTGAGCGTCGGCCACTGGGGAGGGCCGAAATGAACCTCCTGCTCGGCCCACCGCGCGGTCGCGCGGTCCTGGCAGACGACCAGGAGCAGGGGCTGCAGTTCGTACTTGTTGAGCAGGAACGACGCGTAGTACGCCCAGCTCGCGGGCTTCTTCGGGTCCTTCTTGCTCTGCGCCTCGACGGCCAGCAGCAGGGGCGCCTCGCCCTCCGTCTCCAGCCGCAGCAGGGTGTCCACGCGGCGTTCGAGGGGGCGGCTCTCGGTGAGATCCGTCGGCTCGACGGTGACCGACGTGATGGGCGCGAAGGGGATGCCCAGCACCTCGGAGACCCGGGAGAACAGTTCCGGGTGGTCCTGGAAGACGAGCCGGGGTGGGAGGTCGACCCGGACGATGACTGGGGCATCGCCGTCGTCACCACCGTGGGACGACAGTTGAAGCTGCACCGGGAAGCGGCGGGAATGCGGGCGGGCCGGTTCGCGGAGGTGGTCGGCTACAGCGAGGACATGATTCCCGGGAGGTGCACGCTGGGACCGAGGGCGGTATCGAGGTGTTGAAGTTCGAGATCCAGGCCCAGGCTCTCCCGCCGGCGTACACCGATGCCGGCCCCCGCCTTGCCGTCACCCCTCCGCCTGGACCGACTTCCTGTCGTACGCCGTCAGGGGCTGACCTTCTCCCAGAACGCGGTGAGCGCCTGGGCCGTCTCCGTCGGGCGTTCCACGTTGGGAGAGTGGTCGGCGCCCGCGATGACCGCTCGGTCGGCGGCAAGACGCAAGGCCATGTCGTCCTGCCAACCGACCGGCCAGGCGTAGTCGGTGCTCCCGGAAATCACCAGCTTGGGGAGGGGAACGGCGGCCAGCTCGGCGGTGCGGTCGGGCTCGGTGACGAGCCAGCCGCCGGTCGTCGTCAGCTGTTCCGGCACGGTGCTGAGCCAGCGCCGGTTGAGGAACTCGGCGACTTCCACCGGGAGTTCGATGACCTCCGCCTCACCCTCGGCCTCCTGCATCTGCTCCCACAGCGCCTCCTTCCCGAGCACCGGCAGCCACTCCACGAGCTGTCGGACGCGCTGCTGCTGGGCGGGCTGGAGGGCGGCCGGGCCGGAACTCATGACGGTGAGGGACGCCCAGGGCGGGGGCGCCGGGGCGGCGAGGACGGCCGCGCGGGTGATCAGCCCGCCCATGGAGTGGCCGAGCAGGTGGAGCGGCCCCGGTGACTCCACCGCGATCGCAGCCGACTGCGCCAGTACGTCGAGCGCCAGCTCCGACTGCGCGTACGCCGACGGGTCCGCCGGCCCCGGCGATTCGTGCTGGCCCCGGCCGTCGACGGCGACCACCCGGAACCCCGCCTCGCCCAGCGGCCGGAGCAACGGCAGGAAGTCCTCCTTGCTCCCGATGAACCCCGGCACCATCAGCACGGTGCCCGCCCGCTCCACGCCGTCCGGCGGGACGGAGTCGAGGACCGCGAAGGGGCCGCGCCCGGTCTCCAGACGGCGTACCCGGGTCCGTGGCGGGAGGGCGAGGCTCGGGGGTCGGCTCATGGGACGGAGGGTACGGGAGGCCCGCCGACCCGGCCTGGCAGTCGTATCCGGCCCGGCCGCCGTCCCGGCCCCGCCGCCGCACCCGCCGTCGCGGTCGCCGACACCCCCCTCCCGGCCCCGCCGCCGCCCGCTGCCGTCCACCTCCGCCCCCGCGAGCGGTACCTTCGTCCTCACGTCGACGAGGAGAGTGAACGTGAGCAAGTACGTGCGGCCCGCGGCCGAGGGGGCCGATCCGTTCGGGACGGCTCGACTGCGCCGCGGGGTACTCGACGCCTGGGCCACCAGCCCCGCCCGCTTCCGCGAGGACGCCAACGCCGAGGAGGACCTGGTCCTCGGCGGCTACCGCGACCGCCTCGTCGTCGAGCTCGCGCAGAACGCCGCCGACGCGGCGGCCCGCGCCGGGGTGCCCGGCCGGCTGCGGCTGACGCTGCGCGACAACGTCCTCGTCGCCGCCAACACCGGCGCCCCCCTCGACGCGGCCGGCGTAGAGTCCCTGGCCACGCTGCGGGCCTCCGCCAAGCGGGAGACGAACACCGCCGCGGTCGGCCGGTTCGGCGTCGGCTTCGCCGCCGTCCTCGCCGTCACCGACGAGCCCGCCGTCGTCGGCCGGCACGGCGGCGTGCGCTGGTCCCTCGGCGAGGCCCGCCACCTCGCCACCGACGTCGCCCGGCACAGCCCCGGCCTGGGCGACGAGATCCGCCGGCGCGACGGGCACGTACCCCTGCTGCGCCTGCCGTTCGCCGCCGAGGGCATCGCCCCCGCCCCCTACGACACCGCCGTCATCCTGCCCCTGCGCGACACGGCGGCCGCCGACCTGGCCGAACGGCTCCTCACCGCCGTCGACGACGCCCTGCTGCTCGCCCTGCCCGGCCTGAGCGAGGTCGTCATCGAGGCCGGCGACGCCCCGGCCCGCACCCTGCGCCGGGACACCGAGGGCACCGTCATCGCCGTGTCGGACTCCCGGGACGGGCGGACCACCCGCTGGCGCACCGCCGCCGCACACGGCGCGCTCACCCCCGACCTGCTCGCCGACCGGCCCGTCGAGGAGCGGCTGCGACCGCACTGGTCGGTCACCTGGGCCGTGCCCACCGACGCCGACGGCGCCCCCGTACGGCCCGGCACCGCGCCCGTCGTGCACGCGCCCACCCCCAGCGACGAACCGCTCGGCGTGCCCGCCCTCCTCATCGCCTCCTTCCCCCTCGACTCGACCCGCCGGCACGCCGCCCCCGGCCCGCTGACCGACTTCCTCGTCCAGCGCGCGGCCGACGCCTACGCCGAACTCCTCGCCGACTGGCGCCCGGTGACCCCCGCGATCATCGACCTCGTCCCCGGCCCGCTCGGCAAGGGCGAGCTGGACGGCGCCCTGCGCCAGGCCGTCCTGGAACGGCTGCCCCACACGGCCTTCCTGCCACCCGCCGTCGCATCCTCCGAAGCCGGTACGGAAGCCGGTACGGAAGCCGGGACCCGAGCCGGGACCGAAGCCGGAACCGAGGCCGAGCCCGAACTGCCCGAGCTGCCCGAGGCGCTGCGTCCCCGCGACGCCGAGGTCGTCGAGGGGGCCGGCGCCGACACCGTGCGGGTGCTCGCCGAGGTGCTGCCCACCCTGCTGCCCGCCGGTCTCGAGCGCCGGGCCGAGCTGCGCACCCTCGGCGTCGGCCGGATCCCGCTCGCCGACGCCGTCGACCGGCTCGCGGGGCTGGAGAAGTCCCCCGACTGGTGGTGGCGCCTGTACGACAGCCTCGCCGGGGTCGACCCCGACCGGCTCTCCGGGCTGCCCGTGCCCCTCGCCGGAGGCACCTCCCAGGCTTTCGGCACCGGGGGACGGCGGACCACCATCGGACCCCGCCAGGTCCTCCTTCCCACCCCCGACACCACCGGCATCGATCCGGAGGTCCTGGCCCGTCTCGGCCTGAAGGTCGCGCACGCCGACGCCGCGCACCCGCTGCTGGAGAAGCTCGGCGCGCTGCCCGCGACCCCGCGGGCCGTGCTGACCACCCCGCAGGTGCGGGCCGCCGTCGCCGCCTCGCTCGACGACGACGGCGGCGCCTGGGACGAGGACACCCTCGACGCCGAGGAACTCGCCGACACGGTGCTCGCCCTCGTGCGCGAGGCCGGTCTGGAGCCGGGCGACGAGCCGTGGCTGGGCGCCCTCGCCCTGCCGGACGACGAGGGAGAGCTGGCGCCGGCCGGTGAACTGGTCCTGCCCGGCAGCGCCTTCGCGGCCGTGGTCCGGGAGGACGAACTCGCCGCCGTCGACGCCGAGCTGGCCGCCAAGTGGGGCGAGCAGCCCCTCGCCGCCTGCGGGGTCCTCGCCGGCTTCGCCCTGGTCCGCGCCACCGACGTGGTCCTCGACCCCGACGAACTGGAGCCCCGCGAGGGCGACTTCGCCGAACCCGACGACGCCGGACTGCTCGACGCCGTGGACGTGTGGGCCGAGGACGTCCTCGACCGCTTCCCCGGATCGCCGGTCCCGCCGGTCGCCACCGAGCTGGTCGCCGTCCGCGACCTGGACCTGGTCGACGACGACAAGTGGCCGCAGGCACTCGCCCTGCTGTCCCGGCCGCCCCTGCGCGACGCGCTGGTCCAGCCCGTCCGCGTCCTCCTGCACGACGGCACCCACGAGGTCGTACGGCCCTACACCGCCTGGTGGCTGCGCGGTCACCCGGTGCTCGACGGCCGCCGCCCCGCCGGTCTGCTGGCCGCCGGCGGCGACCCGCTGCTGCGCGGGCTGTACGACGAGGCGGACGCGACCGGGTTCGACGACGAGCAGGTCCTGCGGGCCCTCGGGGTGCGCACCTCGGTGGCCGCCCTCCTCGACGAGCCGGGCGGCGCGGCCGAACTCCTCGACCGCCTCGCCGACCCCGGCCGCACGGTGACCGGCGCCCAGCTGCACGGCCTGTACAGCGCCCTGGCGGAGCTGGACCCCGACCAGGTGACGCTGCCGGACGAGGTGCGGGCCGTGGTCGACGGGCGGGTCGAGGTCGTCGACGCCGCCGACGCGGTGGTCGTGGACTCGCCCGACCTGCTGCCCTTCACCGGGGGCGTTCCGCTGCTGCCCGTCCGGCCCGCCCGGGCCGCCGATCTCGCCGACCTCTTCCAGGTGCGCCGGCTGAGCGAGTCCGTCACCGGCGAGGTCGACTCCGAGGGCACCGAGCACGACGTACCGGAGCCGGTGGCGGTGCTCCTCGGCCCGCGCGCGCCGCGCACCTACGTCGAGCACGAGGAGCTGGTCGTCGACGGTGTCGAGATCGACTGGCGGCTGACCGAGGACGGCGTCCTGCACGCGGCCACGCTGGAGGGCGTGGCGGCCGGGCTGTCCTGGGCGGCCGGGCAGTGGCCGCGCCGGTTCGAGGTGGCGGCTCTGCTGGAGGACCCGTCGCGGACGGCGGAGCTGGCCCGGGACCGCTGGTTCGACTGACGGCCCGCCCCGGCCGTCACTCGGCGCCGGGCTCCAGGAAGTAGTCGTAGGTCTCCGGGTCGAGGGGGATGCCGGTCAGCTGCTGGAGGCGCGCCGCGTGGGCCCGCGTCAGCGGGTACACGTCGACCAGCCGGTCGGCGGGCACCCCCAGCACCGCGCCGAGCGCCTCCGCGCCGACCGCCGTGACGTCGGTGGTCGCGTCGGGAAGGTCCCCGTCCTTGGTGTAGCGGGTGAGCAGGAGGATCACGGCGTCACCTTTCGGGAGGGGGTCCGCGGGCTCGTCCGGACACCGGTCCGGTTCGAACAAGTGTACGGTCCTAGGTGGGGAAGCGGTGGTCGACCCACTTCCACACACCTTCCAGGGCGGCCGCCGCCACCACCGCGATCCCGACCGCGACCCACGGCATCTCCATCCCGACCAGCTTCAGCGCGAAGAAGTCCTGAAGCCACGGCACCACCAGCACCACCAGGAACGCCGCCCCCATCGCGGCGACCAGCAGCACCCGCCACCAGGTGTAGGGCCGGGCGATGATCGCCAGCACCCACAGGGAGATCAGGAACAGGGTCAGCGTGGCGGCGCTGGTCTCCGCGTCGAGCGCCCCGGCCCCCGTGTAGTGGTGCCGCGCCAGCAGGTACGTCGCGAAGGTGGCGGCACCGGCCACCAGCCCGCCCGGGATCGCGTACCGCATCACCCGCCGTACGAAGTGCGGCCGGGCCCGCTCCTTGTTGGGGGCGAGCGCGAGGAAGAAGGCGGGGACGCCGATCGTGAGGGTGGACAGCAGGGTCAGATGGCGCGGCAGGAACGGGTACTGCACCTGCCAGCACACCACCAGCAGCCCCAGCAGCACCGAGTACACCGTCTTGACGAGGAAGAGCGTCGCCACCCGGGTGATGTTGCCGATGACCCGGCGCCCCTCGGCCACCACCGAGGGCAGCGTGGCGAAGCTGTTGTTCAGAAGCACGATCTGGGCCACCGCCCGGGTCGCCTCCGAGCCGGACCCCATGGCGACGCCGATGTCCGCGTCCTTCAGCGCGAGCACGTCGTTGACGCCGTCGCCGGTCATCGCGACGGTGTGCCCGCCGGACTGCAGGGCGCCGACCATGTCCCGCTTCTGCCGCGGGGTGACCCGCCCGAACACGGTCGCGTCGTCCAGCGCCCGCGCCATCTCGGTCCGCTCCCGCGGCAGCCGCCGCGCGTCCACCGCGGTGCCCGCCAGCCCCAGCTTGGCGGCCACCGCCCCCACCGACACCGCGTTGTCGCCGGAGATGACCTTCGCGTGGACGTTCTGCTCGGCGAAGTAGCGCAGGGTGTCGGCGGCGTCGGGCCGCAGCCGCTGCTCCAGCACCACCAGCGCGGCGGGCTCGGCGCCGGAGGCCGGATCGGGGTGGTCCAGGTCCTGGGCGGCGCGGGCCAGCAGCAGCACCCGCAGCCCCTGTTCGTTGAGCCGCTCGGTCTCGGCCAGCGCCGGGGCGTCCGCCCCGAGGAGCACGTCGGGGGCGCCCAGCAGCCAGGTGCTGGTCTCGCCGTCGCCCTCGCTGAAGCGGGCGCCGCTGTACTTGCGCGCGGAGGAGAAGGGCAGCGACTGGGCGCAGCGCCAGTCCTCGGCGTCCGGGTAGGCGTCGATGATCGCCTGGAGGGAGGCGTTGGGCCGGGGGTCGGCCTCGCCGAGCGCGCCCAGCACCCGCCGTACGTACGGCTCCTCGTAGCCGTCGAGCACACGGAGCCCGGCGACGTCCATGCCGCCCTCGGTGAGGGTGCCCGTCTTGTCGAGGCAGACCGTGTCGACGCGGGCCAGGCCCTCGATGGCCGGCAGCTCCTGGACCAGGCACTGCTTGCGGCCGAGCCGGATCACGCCGATCGCGAAGGCGACGGAGGTGAGCAGGACCAGGCCCTCCGGGACCATCGGCACGATGCCGCCGACGGTGCGGGCGACGGACTCCCTGATGTCGTGTTCCTTGACCACCAGCTGGCTGATGACCAGCCCGATCGCGGTCGGGATCATCATCCAGGTGACGTACTTGAGGATGGTGGAGATGCCGGTGCGCAGCTCGGAGTGGACCAGGGTGAAGCGGGAGGCCTCCTCGGCGAGCTGGGCGGCGTAGGCCTCGCGGCCGACCCGGGTGGCGCGGAAGGCGCCGCCGCCGGCCACCACGAAGCTGCCGGACATCAGCGGGTCGCCGGGGTGCTTCACGACCGGGTCGGCCTCGCCGGTGAGCAGCGACTCGTCGATCTCCAGGCCGTCGGCCTCGACGCACACCCCGTCCACGACGATCTTGTCGCCCGGTCCGGTCTCGATCAGGTCGTCGAGCACGATCTGCGAGGTCGCGACCTGGCCGGCGACCCCGTCGCGGCGGACGGTGGGTCTGGCCTCGCCGATCACGGCCAGCGAGTCGAGGGTCTTCTTCGCCCGCCACTCCTGGACGATGCCGATCCCGGTGTTGGCGAGGATCACGAAGCCGAACAGGCCGTCCTGGATGGGCGCCACGGCGAGGGTGATCAGCCACAGCACGCCGATGATCGCGTTGAACCGGGTGAAGACGTTCGCGCGGACGATCTCCCCGAGCGTGCGGGAGCTGCGGACGGGAACGTCGTTGACGTCGCCGCGGGCCACCCGCTCGGCGACCTCGGCCGCGGTGAGCCCGGTCGCCGGGTGCACCGGGAGGGCTGCGGGAGCGGCGTCGGCATGCGTCATGCATTCGACGGTACGTGCGGATCCGGGCCTTCACCCGCCGAAGGCGCGGAAGATCCGACCAGGGGAGGAGGCGGGCGACGCCGGGGTACGCGGGACGCCGTAGGCCCGGTGCTACTCGGCGGTGACGGTCTCCTGGCCGGCCGCCTCCGCCGCCGCGGCCCTGATCGCCGCCTCACGCCGGCGGACGTACCAGATGCCGAACAGGCCCAGTCCGCCGCCGGTGAGGCAGGTCCACAGCCACCAGGTGTGCCCGTGGTCGTCGAACCAGCCGTAGAACGGCAGCTGGACGAGGAAGAGGGCGAACCAGATGATCGTGCCGCCGGTGATGGTGGCGACCACCGGGCCCTCCAGGGGCTCCGGCGCCTCGTGCTTGGGGGATCCCGTCATAAACCCGGCCATGGGCACAGCTTACGAGGTGGTCACGTCTACGCGCGGAGATGGTTGTTCCGGACGTCATATGTTCATACTGAAATCGTTTGCGCCTGTCCGCTTCTCTTCGTAGGAATCACCAAACGATGCCCACCTCGGCCCCCGCCAAGGTCCCAGCCCCAGAACAGCCGGGAGCCAGGCCCCCCTCCGGTGCTTTCGACCGCTACTTCCGCATGTCGGAGCGCGGCAGCACCCTGCCCCGCGAGATCCGGGGCGGTTTCGCCACGTTCTTCGCGATGGCGTACATCATCGTGCTGAACCCGATCATCCTCGGCAGTGCCAAGGACATGTACGGACATCAGCTGGACAACGGCCAGCTGGTCACCGCGACCGCCCTCACCGCCGCCCTGACCACCCTGCTCATGGGGGTCATCGGCAACGTCCCGATCGCGCTGGCCGCCGGCCTCGGCGTGAACTCGGTCGTCGCCCTGCAGCTCGCCCCCCGGATGTCCTGGCCGGACGCCATGGGCATGGTGGTGCTGGCCGGCCTCGTGGTCATGCTGCTGGTCGCCACCGGCCTGCGCGAGCGCGTCATGAACGCGGTGCCGTTCGGGCTGCGCAAGGCGATCAGCATCGGTATCGGCCTGTTCATCATGCTGATCGGTCTGGTCGACGCCGGTTTCGTCTCCCGGATCCCCGACGCGGCGCACACCACGGTCCCGCTCCAGCTCGGCTTCGACGGGCACCTCACCGGCTGGCCGGTCCTGGTGTTCATCCTGGGCGCGCTGCTCACGCTGGTGCTGATCGTGCGCAAGGTCTCCGGCGCGATCCTGATCTCCATCGTCACGATGACCGCCCTCGCGGTCCTCATCGAGGCCGTGGCCGACGTGCCGTCCTGGGGTCTGACCACACCGAAGTGGCCCGGCAACCCGGTCGCCAGCCCCGACTTCGGCCTGATCGGCGACTTCAGCCTGTTCGGCGGCTTCGAGAAGGTCGGTGTGCTCACCGGCGTGCTGTTCGTCTTCACCGTGCTGCTGTCGTGCTTCTTCGACGCGATGGGCACGATCATGGGTGTCAGCGACGAGGCCAAGCTGACCGACGCCCAGGGGCAGATGCCCGGTGTCAGCAGGGTCCTGTTCGTCGACGGCATCGCCGTCGCCGCGGGCGGCGCCAGCTCCTCCTCGGCGACCACGGCCTTCGTGGAGTCCACGGCGGGCGTCGGCGAGGGCGCGCGCACCGGCATCGCGAACATGGTCACCGGCGGTCTCTTCGCCGTCGCCCTCTTCCTGACCCCCGTGGCCACGATGGTCCCGGCGCAGGCGGCCACACCCGCGCTGCTCGCGGTCGGCTTCCTGATCCTGTCCGGCTCGGTCAAGGAGATCGACTGGGCCGACTACACCATCGCCATCCCGGCCTTCGTGACGATGGTCATGATGCCGTTCACCTACTCCATCACCAACGGCATCGGCATGGGCTTCATCACGTTCGCCGTCCTGCGCCTGGCCGCCGGCCGCGGCCGCGAGGTGCCGGTCCCGATGTACGTGGTCTCGGCCGTGTTCGCCTTCTACTACCTGATGCCGGCCCTGGGCCTCACCTGAGCCCCCTTCCGGCCGGAACCGGCCGCGCCTGTACCGCGAGCGGGCGGCTCAGGCGCGGCCGTAGAAGTTCTCGGTCTCCTCGACGGCGGTCTGGAACCGCTCGTCGAAGTCATCACGAATGAGCGTCCGGATGACGTAGTCCTGGACGCTCATTCCTCTTCGGGCGGCGTGTTCCCGGAGTCGTTCCAGCAGGTCGTGGTCTATTCGCAGGCTGAGCACACTGGTCCCCATGGGTACGAGGGTCGCGGCACGGTTCGGGCCGGTGGGTGCCGTTCCGCGCTCGTATCACCCGGATGAGTGACCTTGTGCTTCGATGGCCGGAATCACGGGCATCGGGCGCGCGCAGAGCGATCGACCGGGCGCACCCGGGTGGTCTTTAGTCAGGGTAATGAGTTAAGCTAATGAACATGCCGGACCTGACCCATGGCGACGACGACGCCGCCGTGAACTCACTTCGCTCCGCCGTGATGCGACTGTCCCGTCGGCTCAAGCACCAGCGGGTCGACGAGTCGCTGAGCCCGACCGAGATGTCGGTGCTGGGCACCCTCTCCCTCTGCGGCCGCGCCACCCCCGGCGAGCTGGCCCGCAAGGAGCATGTGCAGCCCCCGTCGATGACCCGCATCGTGGCGCTGCTGGAGGCCAAGGGGCTGGTCCGGCTGGAGCCGCATCCCGAGGACCGCCGCCAGAAGGTGGTCACCAAGACCGAGCAGGCCGAGGTGATGCTCGCCGAGAGCCGCCGCAAACGCAACGCGTTCCTGGCGGGCCTGGTCGAGGGACTCGACGAGGACGAGTGGGCGAAACTGCGCGCCGCCGCCCCCGTACTGGAGAAGCTCGCACACCTGTAAGCCGGCGTCGACAAGGAGGCGAACGCTTTTGAGTACGGGAAACGGAGCACACTCCGCCCCCGCACCTACTCCTCACCCCCACCGCGGGTCCTCGATGTTCTCCTCCCTGAAGGTCAGGAACTACCGCCTGTTCTTCATGGGCCAGGTCGTCTCGAACATCGGCACCTGGATGCAGCGCATCGCCCAGGACTGGCTGGTCCTCAGCCTCACCGGATCCGCCACGGCCGTCGGTGTCACGACGGCACTGCAGTTCCTGCCGATGCTGCTCTTCGGCCTCTACGGCGGCGTCCTCGTCGACCGCCTGCCCAAGCGCCGCGCGCTGCTGTTCACCCAGTCCGCGATGGCCGTCACCGGTACCGCGCTGGCCCTGCTCACCCTCACCGGTCACGTCCAGGTCTGGCACGTCTACGTCGCCGCGTTCGCCGTCGGTCTCGCCACCGTCGTCGACAACCCGGCCCGCCAGTCCTTCGTCTCCGAGATGGTCGGCCCGGACCAGCTGCAGAACGCGGTCAGCCTGAACTCCGCGAACTTCCAGTCCGCCCGGCTCGTCGGGCCCGCCGTCGCCGGCCTGATGATCACCGGCGTGGGCACCGGCTGGGCGTTCCTCTTCAACGGGCTGTCCTTCGTCGCGCCCATCGCCGGCCTGCTGCTGATGCGGACGCGTGAGCTGTACGCCGGCCGGCGCGCCCCGCGCGGCAAGGGCCAGCTCCGGGAGGGGCTGCGGCATGTCGCCGGGCGGCCCGAGCTGCTCTGGCCGATCGTCCTGGTCGGCTTCATCGGCACGTTCGGCTTCAACTTCCCCGTCTACCTGTCGGCCTTCGCCGACGACGTCTTCCACGCCGGCGCCGGCTCCTACAGCCTCTTCAACACCCTGATGGCGGTCGGCTCCCTGGCCGGGGCCCTCCTCGCCGCCCGGCGCGGCACCGCCAAGCTGCGGGTCATGGTCGTCGCGGCCGGCCTCTTCGGCGCCCTGGAGCTGATCGCGGCCACCGCCCCCTCGCTCTGGCTGTTCGCGCTGCTGATGACGCCGCTCGGCATGTTCGGCATGACCATCAACGTCACCGCCAACACCGCCATCCAGATGGCCACCGACCCCGCCATGCGCGGCCGGGTGATGTCCATCTACATGATGGTCTTCCTCGGCGGCTCCCCGGTCGGCGCCCCGATCGCCGGCTGGATCACCGACGCGTACGGCGTCCGGGCCGGCCTCGCCGCGGGCGGCGCGGTCTCCGCCGCCGCCGCGGTCACCATCGCCCTGGTCCTCGCCCGCGTCGGCGGCCTGCGCCTCTCCGTCGGCTGGCACCGCGGCCACCCGACGATCCGCTTCGTACCCAGGAACCGGGAGCCGGAGCCGGAACTGGCCGCGGTGGCGTGAACGGTTCTGGGCCGCCGGTACGACGCCGGCGGCCCCTGTTCCGTCGGTACGACGCCCGGCCCTTGCCCCGCCGGTATGAAGCCGGCGGCCCTTGCCCCGCCGGTACGAGGCCGGCGGTCCCTGTCCTGCCGGTGCGGCCCCTGCCCCGCCGGGTGATGCGGCGGCACTCTCGGAGGGCAGACGGGTCACCCGTGCCCGCTCGGGAAGGAAACCCTCGTGAGACTCTTCGCCGCCGTGCTGCCCCCGCCCGAGGTGGCCGACGAACTCGCCGCCGAGGTGGCGCTGCTGCGCCGGCTGCCCGGCGCGGACGGCCTGCGCTGGACCGGCCGCCCCGGCTGGCACTTCACCCTCGCCTTCTACGGCGAGGTGGCGGACGACGTCGTACCGGAGCTGTCGGCACGGCTGGAGCGGGCCGCGCACCGGGGCGGGCCGTTCGAGCTGGCGCTCAGCGGCGGCGGCCAGTTCGGGCACGGGCGGGTGCTGTGGACCGGGGCGCGCGGGGGGCTGCCGGCCCTGCGGCTGCTGGCCGACCGCAGCGAGGCGGCCGGCCGCAGGGCGGGCGTCGCCATGGGCGAGCACCGGCGCTACCAGGCCCACCTGACGGTGGCCCGCAGCCGGCGCGCGGTGGACGTCCGGCCGCACGTCGACGCCCTGCGCGACTTCACCGGCCGCACCTGGACGGTCGCCGAGCTGACGCTGATGCGCAGCGACCTGCCGGCCTCCGGCGTGGCGGGTGAGCAGCCCCACTACGAGCCGGTCGGCCGCTGGCCGCTCGGCGGAGCCGGTTAGGCTCGACACGTGGACCCTAAGACCCGGAACCGGATCATGGCCGGTGCGCTCGTGCTGCTGTTCGTCGTCGTCGCCCTGGCAGCGGCCCTCGGCAGGTGACGCCGGGGGCGCGGCGGTGACACCGGGCCCGGTCGCGGGCCGGCCGTCGTCACCACCCTGTTGCTCCTTGCCTGGAGCGGGCTCGAAGCAGTTGGCTGGTGGCCCATGAAGTACACGCAGCTCGGACGCACCGGACTCAAGGTCAGCCGACTCGTTCTCGGCACGATGAACTTCGGTCCGCAGACAGACGAACCCACCAGCCACGCCATCATGGACGCCGCCCTCGACGCGGGTGTGAACTTCGTGGACACCGCCAACGTCTACGGATGGGGCGAGAACAAGGGCCGCACCGAGGAGATCATCGGCAGCTGGTTCGCCCAGGGAGGCGGACGGCGCGACCGGACCGTCCTCGCCACCAAGGTGTACGGGAACATGGCGGCCGACGGCGACGTCTGGCCCAACCACGACAAGCTCTCCGCGGTGAACATCCGCCGGTCCGTCGACGCCTCCCTCAAGCGGCTGCGGACCGACCACATCGACCTCTACCAGTTCCACCACATCGACCGGTCGACGCCGTTCGAGGAGATCTGGCAGGCGATCGACGTCCTGGTCCGGCAGGGCAAGATCCTCTACGCCGGCTCGTCCAACTTCCCCGGCTACAAGATCGCCCAGGCCAACGAGACCGCCGCCCGCCACGGCCACCTGGGCCTGGTCAGCGAGCAGTGCCTGTACAACCTCGCCGAGCGCCGCGCCGAGATGGAGGTCGTCCCGGCCGCGCGGGACTACGGACTCGGCGTCATCCCCTGGTCCCCGCTGCACGGGGGGCTGCTCGGCGGCGTCCTCAAGAAGGAGGCCGCCGAGGGACGCCGGGCGAGCGGCCGGGCCGCCGACGCGCTCAAGGACACCACGACGCGCGAACGGATCCAGGCCTACGAGGACCTCCTCGACAAGCACGGCCTGGAACCCGGTGAGACGGCGCTCGCCTGGCTGCTGACCCGCCCCGGCGTCACCGGCCCGATCGTCGGCCCCCGCACCCCGCAGCAGCTGGACTCGGCGCTGCGCGCGCTGGAACTGGAGCTGAGCGAGGAACTGCTGACCTCCCTGGACGAGATCTTCCCCGGCCCCGGACCGACTCCCGAAGCCTTCGCCTGGTGAGGCAGCGGGGCCGGGTGAGGCGCGGGCCCGGGCGAGTCACCGGGCCTGGGCGAGTCACCGGGCCTGGGCGAGTCACCGGGCCCGGGTGAGGCAGCGGGCCCGGGTGAGGCAGCGGGCCCGAGGAGGAGCCGTCGCCCTCCGCCCGCACGCGAGGCGGGCCGGAGGCGGCGGCTTCGCCGTCTCCGCACCGGGCCGGGTGTCACTCGCGGGGGAACTCGTCGGTCCTGAGGACGAGGTCCACGGGCGTGCCGGTCATGTCGACGCTCGCCCCGAACGTCACGGACAGCTCCGTCAGGTACTCCCCGTCCTTGGGCTGGGTGTAGAGGTGGCACCTGCCCTGGTACGGGTCGGCGATCAGATAGACGGGGACCTCGGCGAGGGCGTAGGCGGTCTTCTTGGGGCCGTAGTCGTTGGCCGCTGTGTCCTTGGAGATCACTTCGGCCACGAATTCGACGTCCTGGTATCGCCAGCGACCCTTGCCGTCCTTGACCGAGCGCTCGGTCATCGCCGCCACGTCACAGGCGAATCCGTTCAGGTGTCCGGGAAAGTCGATCCGCACGTCCGAGGCCAACCGTCGGCGCGGGTACTTGCTGCGCAGCTGCTCGGCGATGTCGAGGATGATTTCCCAGTGCTGCTGACGCTGCGGCGACATGAAGATGTGCCCCCCGACGATCTCGACCTTCGTTCCCTCGGGGACGGGCAACTTCTCAAGCCACTCGAACATCACGTCCAGAGTCAGCTCGCCGCTCTCCTCGACCATCGCGATCCTGTCTTCAAGGACGGTCACCGTGGCGCTCCTCCCCGGCAGCCCCGCACCTGAGGGCGGCCGCGCGGTTCAACGATACGCAGGGCGGGAGGGACAGGGGCGGAATGGAATATGTCGGTCAACTAGTCCATGACGTCCGGGTCATAAGGCTCCCCCCACCCCCACGCCTGGTACATCGCCTCCGCGAACGCCCCCGCGATCTTCCGCTCCCCGCTCGCGTTCGGGTGCGTGCCGTCGTACGTGTCCAGGTGGATGTCGTACGACGGCGGCCACGACGCCAGCAGCAGCGGCGAGCGCGGCTCGTCGAGGTCGGCGAGCGCCTTCGCCAGGAGTTCATTGAAGCGCGCCAGCTCGGTGGCGAAGGACTCCTCGGTCTCGGCGCGCACGTTCGGGATCACCGGCAGCACCACCATCCGCACGCCGGGCCGCGCCGCCCGCGCCCCCGCCACGAACTCCCGCACGTTCCGCGCCGTCTGCTCGGCGTTCGTGTAGAACCCGAGGTCTATCAGGCCGAGCGACACGAGCAGCACGTCCGCCCGGTGCGCCCGTACCGCGTCCCCGATCAGCGGCGCCATGTGCAGCCAGCCCTCGCCCCAGCCGGCCAGATGGGCACGGGGGAAGTCCGGGTCCGCGTACTCGTACGACGTCGGCGCGTCCGTGGCCTTGTCGTACAGCGTCTCGCGCGGGCCGACCAGCGCGAACGGCCCCCCGTACGTGGTGCGCAGGTGCTGCCACAGCCGGTAGCGCCACGTGTGTTCCCCGGCGCTCCCGATGGTCATCGAGTCGCCGACGGGCATGAACCTGAGCATCCGCTCATGATGGATGATCGGGTGCGGAGCGCGGGACCCGGCGGGGTGTGAGGCCCACCACGCCGTCCGCCCGGCGGGACGGGTGGCAGTCTTGGTCGCATGCGCCGACCGTTCGCCCCGCTCGCCGTCCTCGCCGCCGCCCTCCTCACGGGCGCGTCCGCCGCGCCCGCCTGCGCCTCGGCGGTCTCCGCACCCGCCGCAGCGGCGCCCGCGTCCCTCGCCGGCTCCGCCTCCGCCTCGAGTTCTGCCCTCAGCTCTGCGGCTGCCTCTGCCTCTGTCCCTGCCTCCGCTTCCGCCGACGAAGACGAGGGGTTCACCATCAAGGACCCCCGCATCGTCGAGTCCAGCGGGCTGGCGGCCTCCCGGCAGCACCCGGGCATCTACTGGACCCACAACGACCAGGACACCGGCGCGTACCTCTACGCCGTCGACAGCGCCACCGGGAAGACCGTCGCGACCATCACCCTCACCGGCGTCGGCCGGCCCCGCGACGTCGAGGCGATCTCCATCGGACCCGACAACCAGATCTGGGTCGGCGACATCGGGGACAACGACGGCGTCCAGTGGGACTACGTGTGGGTGTACCGGCTGCCCGAGCCGGCCCGGCTGAAGGACCAGACGATCCGGGCCACGCAGTACGTGGTCAAGTACCAGGACGGCTCGCGCGACGCCGAGTCCCTGGTCGTCCACCCGAAGACCGGCCATGTCTACATCATCGACAAGCACGAGGACGGCGGCCACCTGTACGCGGGCCCGGACCGGCTCTCCACCACCGCCCCCAACGTCTTCAAGCCGGTCGCGCCCATCGACCTGTGGGCCACCGACGCCGCCTTCTCCCCGGACGGTCGGCGGCTCGTCGTGCGCGGGTACTTCGGCGCCGTCGCCTACGACTGGAACGACGGCCGGCCGCGCCGCATCGGCCGCCTCGACGTGCCCCTCCAGCGCCAGGGCGAGTCCGTCACCTACACCGCCGACGGCTCCCGTCTGATGTACGGCAGCGAGGGCGCCGAGAGCACCGTCGTGGCGGAGGACCCGCCCGGCGGCGGTGCCGGCGCCGACGGCAACTCGTCGTCCGGCGGAGGGAGTTCGTCGGGTGCCTCGGGCGCCTCCGGGGGCGGCGGGGGCGGGCTGGACGACGGCCTGACGCGGGGCGCCCTGGCGGTGGCGCTGGTGTGCGGGGCGGTGTTCGCGGTGCGGCGGCTGATCAAGCGGCGGTGAGCGGGTAGTCCCTACGGCCCACTTGACGTGCTCATGTGACGCCGGTTTCCTGGGAGGCACGGGCGGTGGGAGCGCTCCCACCCGATTCCGGGCCCGTCCCTCCCGAGGAGGAGACAGCGACATGTTCCACAGCTTGCGCAGAACGCTGGGCACGGCCGCCGCGGCGCTCGCCCTGGCGTTACCGCTGGGCATCGGCGCACAGTCCGCCCAGGCGGCACAGCCGCGGACGGCGCCGGACACGGCGGCCGGGACGGTGACGGCCGCCGACGCGGGAGCCGGCTACTGGCACACCAGCGGACGGCGCATCCTGGACGAGGCCGGGCAGCCGGTCCGGATCGCCGGCATCAACTGGTTCGGCTTCGAGACCGGCAACCACGTCGTCCACGGCCTGTGGTCCCGCGACTACAAGAGCATGCTCGACCAGATGCGCTCGCTGGGCTACAACACCCTCCGCCTGCCCTTCAGCGACGACATCCTCAAGCCCGGCACCACCCCCGAGAGCATCGACTTCTCCGGCGGCAAGAACGCCGACCTCCAGGGCGAGGACTCCCTCGGCGTCCTCGACCGGATCGTCGCGTACGCCGGCCAGACCGGCCTGAAGGTCATCCTGGACCGCCACCGTCCCGACTCCGGCGGCCAGTCGGCCCTCTGGTACACCTCGGCAGTCCCCGAGTCGACGTGGATCGCCAACCTGAGGTCCCTCGCCTCCCGTTACGCGGGTGACCCGACCGTCGTCGGCATCGACCTGCACAACGAGCCCCACGATCCCGCCTGCTGGGGCTGCGGCGACACGGCCCGGGACTGGCGCCTCGCGGCCGAACGGGCCGGCAACGCCGTCCTGTCCGTCAACCCCGACCTCCTGGTCTTCGTCGAGGGCGTGCAGACGTACAACGGCGTCTCGGGCTGGTGGGGCGGCAACCTCATGGGCGTCGCCGACCACCCCGTCCGGCTCGACGTACCGAACCGGCTCGTCTACTCCGCCCACGACTACGCGACCAGCGTGGCCCAGCAGAGCTGGTTCAGCGACCCGTCCTTCCCGGCCAACATGCTCGGCGTCTGGGACCGTTACTGGGGTTACATCTTCAAGCAGGACATCGCCCCGGTGTGGGTCGGAGAGTTCGGCACGACCCTCCGGTCGACCGTCGACCAGCGGTGGCTGGCCGCCCTGGTGGACTACCTGCGCCCGACCGCGACGTACGGTGCCGACTCCTTCCACTGGACGTTCTGGTCCTGGAACCCCAACTCCGGTGACACCGGCGGCATCCTGAAGGACGACTGGCAGACGGTCGACACCGTCAAGGACGGCTACCTCACGAGCGTGAAGGCACCGGGCTTCCCGGGCGGCGGCGGTGGCGACGGCGGCGGAGACGGTGGCGGGGACGGTGGCGGGGACGGTGGTGACGGTGGCGGTGGCTCCACGGCGGCCTGTGCCGCCGCCTACACCGTCAGCAGCGACTGGGGTGGCGGCTTCAACGCCGAGGTGAAGGTCACCAACACCGGCACCACGGCCATCGGCTCCTGGAAGGTGACCTGGACCTGGTCCGGCGCCCAGCAGATCACCAACATGTGGAACGCCTCGTACACCCAGACCGGTTCCACGGTGACGGCGGTGAACGCCGCCCACAACGGCAGCCTCGCACCGGGCGGTTCGGCGAGCTTCGGCTTCGGCGGCGCGCCGGGCGGGGCGGGCACGCCCAGCGTGACCTGCACGGCGAGCTGACCGCGGACCGAACGGACCGAACGGACCGAACGGACCGAGCCGGCCGGCTGACCGATCCGGCCGACGGGCGCCCGGTGGGCCACCGGGCGCCCGTCTCACGCTGTCAGGTGCTGTCAGGACAAGGAAGACGGCCGTGCCGCCGGTTCGGGGAGCAGGTCACCAGGGCCAGCGACAGATATGCGGGGATGGCCCCGGCCGCAGCGAACCTGACCGCCGCCCCGCAGTCTGCTCCCCGCACCCGCGGGGATGGCCCCACGCCGAGAGCCTGGGCGTGCGACATGGCTGCCTGCTCCCCGCACTCGCGGGGATGGCCCCGGGTCTCGGCGTAGCCCGCTGATCCGGGAGCCGCCTGCAATTCAGCGCCTGAGTACGTACGTTCGCACCGGGTCCTCGGTGACTTCCCGGAGGGGCGGGCCGGGACGGGTGGGTACACGCCAGCACTCCTCGTCGCGGGGCAATGGCAAGCGGTAGCCGGCCGCGCGGGAGCGCTTGGCCCAGCGGCGCCAGCGGGCGTCGCGGGGGTTCGGTAGCCGGTGGACGGGCGGTCCCGAGGTGGGGATCTCGCGTACGGGGGTCAGGGCGGCGCGCCGGGTGAGCAGGCGGGCGGCGGTCTCATAAGCCTGCCGGAACACGCGTCGCCTCCTGCCTCTCCGGGAGCGTGAACCGGGCCCACACGCATTTCCGGAACGGCTCCTGCCGGTGGCCCCAGGCGTCGGCCAACCCCTCCACCAACGCGAGTCCGCGCCCCCGCTCCTCGTCCGCACCGGAGTGGTGGAGCTCCGGGAGGTGCTCCCGGTCGGGGTCCGAGACCTCCAGCGTCAGGTCGGGTCCGTGGAGGGTGAGCGTGACCTCGACCAGGGCGTGCGAGACCCGGCAGTGGGCCACGGCGTTGGTGACGAGTTCGTTCGCCAACAGGGTGATGGTGTCGGCCGGTTCACCGGTGACACCCCAGTCCGCGAGCGCCTTGCGGATGCGCTGCCGTGCGGTCGGCACGTGCCTTTTGCGCTTGGCAATGCGGAAGGTTTCGGTTTCTGGCATGACTGGGAAGCTAGGGCCGCATTCGTAACCAACGCAATGCGAACCAATGAATACATGCAGACGTGTCGCTCGATCGTGTGATGCACCCCGACGTGAGGGGGCATGCATGGCATGGTTTTCCGCAGGAGAGGGGAGGCCCCATGCCCGCAGGTGGACGGCCGACGGTGCGCAGCAGGCGCCTGGGTACGGCACTCAGGCAGTACCGGCAGGCTGCCAAGCTCGACCAGCCGCAGGCCGCCGAGGTCATTGCGTCAAGTCAGGCCAGGATCAGTCGCCTTGAGAGCGGGCATGTCACCGCCCGTGTCATCGAGGTGCGGCTGCTGCTGGACGCGTACGGCGTCGAGGACCAGGAAGTACGCACCAAGCTGGAGGAGTTGGCCAAACACTCCAAGAATCGCGGCTGGTGGCTCGAACACGCCGCGCACCTGCGGCCGGACTACGTTGACCACATCGCGCTGGAGGACGACGCGACCTACATCCGCGAGTGGCAGCCGGCCATCGTGCCGGGGCTCCTGCAAACTCCGGCCTATGCGGAGGCCGTTGTCGCCGGTGGCCCTCACCCCATCGATCCGGAACGGGTCGCCGAGTTGGTGAAGGTGCGTGTGGGTCGACAGGCGAAGATCGAGGAAGGCGGAGCGTCGTACACTGCCATCCTCTGGGAAGCGGTCGTTGCGCATCCGCTCGTGCCCGTTGAAGTTCACCGGGAGCAGCTGTCCGCCATTCTGGAGGCCGGAGAGCGGAAGAACGTCACTGTGCAGGTGTTGCCGTTCACCGCGGGTGCACTGGGTGGCTCTGCCTCCGCCTTCTCTTCCTTCAGTTTCGACGAAGACCCGACGGTGGAAGCGGTCACCCTGGACAACCTGCGGGGTACATCGGTCCTCGAAGGCTCCGAAGACCTCACTGCTTACGCCAATATGTTCGACCTACTACGATCGTCGGCACTGGCACCGGATGCGAGCGCCGAACTCATCCGGGGCATACTGCGGAACTTGAAGGAAGAGACATCGTGACCGAGGTCGTAAGCCCCTTCTGGAAGTCGTCGTACTCGGGCCAGGAGAACAACTGCGTCGAGGTCGCCGACACCGCCCCCGGCGGCCGCGCCGTCCGCGACAGCAAGCAGCACGACGGCCCCCTGCTCACCGTCTCCCGCGACAGCTGGCAGGCATTCCTCCAGCAGTTCGCGTAGGCGTCGCACACGTACGAAGGGCGCCCGGCGAGACAACATCGCCGGGCGCCCTCGTCGTCGTGGGAGAGCCGTTACAGCTTCTCGATCACGTAATCCACGCACTTCGTCAGCGCCTCGACGTCCGCCGGGTCGATCGCCGGGAACATCGCGACGCGGAGCTGGTTGCGGCCGAGCTTGCGGTAGGGCTCGGTGTCGACGATGCCGTTGGCGCGCAGGACCTTGGCGACGGCGGCGGCGTCGACCTCGTCGGTGAAGTCGATGGTGCCGATCACCTGGGAGCGCTTGGCGGGGTCGGTGACGAAGGGGCTGGCGAACTTGACGTCCTCGGCCCAGCCGTACAGCGTGCGGGCGGAGGTGGCGGTGCGCCGGACCGCCCAGTCCAGGCCGCCCTGGCCGTTGATCCACTCCAGCTGCTGGTTGAGGAGGAAGAGGGTGGCGAGGGCGGGGGTGTTGTACGTCTGGTTCTTGCGGGAGTTGTCGATCGCCGTGGGCAGGCTGAAGAACTCCGGGATGTGCCGGCCCGACGCGTGGATCCGCTCGGCGCGCTCGATCGCGGCCGGGGAGAACACGCCGATCCACAGGCCGCCGTCGGAGGCGAACGACTTCTGCGGGGCGAAGTAGTAGACGTCCGTCTCGGCGATGTCGACCGGGAGGCCGCCGGCGCCGGAGGTGGCGTCGACCAGGACCAGCGAGCCGGCGTCCGCGCCCTCGACGCGCTTGATCGGCATGGCGACGCCGGTCGAGGTCTCGTTGTGCGTGTAGGCGTACACGTCGACGCCTTCCCGCGCGACCGGCTCGGGGTGCGTGCCCGGGTCGGCGGAGACGATGTCCGGGTCGGCCAGCCACGGCGCGAGCTTGGCGGCCTTGGCGAACTTGGAGCTGAACTCGCCGAAGGAGAGGTGCTGCGACCTGTTGTCGATCAGGCCGTGCGTCGCGATGTCCCAGAAGGCGGTGGAGCCGCCGTTGCCGAGGATCACCTCGTAGCCCTCGGGCAGCCGGAACAGCTCGGAGACGCCCTCGCGGACCTGGCCGACCAGGTTCTTCACGGGGGCCTGGCGGTGCGAGGTGCCGAGCAGGGAGGTGCCGGTCGCGGCGAGGGCGTCCAGCGCCTCCGTGCGCACCTTGGAGGGGCCAGCGCCGAATCGACCGTCGGCGGGCTTGATGTCAGCGGGAATCTGGATCTCAGCCACGAAGGGGAGCGTAGCCCCTGGGGGAAACCTGGTCGAAACGTCGTCCGTCGGGTGAGACGGATGGTGGACACGGCCGCCGCACGGGCTGCTTTGCTGGAGGCATGACTGGTCTGGAGGCAGTACCGGTGGCCGAGCTGGAGGCCGCGCTGCGTGCCGTGGTCCGCGGTGACGTCGCCTTCGGCGTCACCGCCCGTGCCCTGGTCACCATGGACGCGTCCAACTACCGCCGCGTCCCCCGCGGTGTCGTCGCGCCGCGCGACGCCGACGACGTGGCGGCCGTGCTGGCGGTGTGCCGGGAGCGGGGCGTGCCGGTGGTGGCCCGGGGCGGGGGTACGTCCATCGCGGGGCAGGCCACCGGCACCGGCGTGGTGCTCGACTTCACCCGCCACATGAACCGCCTGCTCGCCCTGGACCCCGAGGCCCGTACCGCCGTGGTGCAGCCGGGCCTCGTCCTCGACCGGTTGCAGGAGGCCGCCGCGCCGCACGGGCTGCGCTTCGGCCCCGACCCGTCGACCCACAGCCGCTGCACCCTCGGCGGCATGATCGGCAACAACTCGTGCGGGTCCCACTCCGTGGCCTGGGGCACGACCGCGGACAGCGTGCGCCGGCTGGATGTCGTCACCGCGCGAGGGCAGCGGCTCCGGCTGGGGCGGGGATGGGGGGCGGCCGGGTCGCCGGAGGGGCTGCGGGAACTGGTCGACGGCGGGCTCGCCCGGCTGCGCACCGGCTTCCCCGAGCTGCCCCGCCGTATCTCCGGCTACGCCCTGGACGCGCTGCTGCCCGAGAACGGCGCCGACGTCGCCCGCTCCTTCTGCGGCTCCGAGGGCACCCTCGGGGTGCTCACCGAGGCCGCCGTACGGCTCGTGGAGGCGCCACGCGCGCGTGCGCTCGCCGTGCTGGGGTACGGCGACGAGGGCGCGGCGGCGGAGGCGGCGGCAGGGCTGCTGACCCAGGGGCCTCTGACCGTGGAGGGCATGGCGGCCGACCTGGTGCGGTCGGCGGCGGAGCTGCCGCGCGGCGGGGCCTGGCTGTTCGTGGAGACCGGTGGTGAGTCTGCGGGTGAGGCACGCGCGCGTGCGGAGGCGGTCGTGCGGGCCGCCGACGCCGTGGACGCGCGGGTGGTGACCGACCCGGGCGCCCAGCGGGCGCTGTGGCGGATCCGGGAGGACGCCAGCGGAACGGCCACCCGGATGCCCGACGGCACGGAGGCCTGGCCCGGCTGGGAGGACTGCGCGGTGCCGCCCGCCCGGCTCGGCCCCTACCTGCGGGACTTCCGTGCGCTGCTCGCCGCCCACGGCCTGCGCGGCACGCCCTACGGGCACTTCGGGGACGGCTGCATCCACGTCCGTATCGACTTCGACCTGCTGACCCCGCCCGGCGTCGCCCGCTTCCGCCGCTTCTCGGAGGAACTGGCCGACCTGGTCGTCGCACACGGCGGCTCGCTCTCCGGGGAGCACGGCGACGGGCAGGCGCGCGCCGAACTGCTGCCGAGGATGTACGGCGAGGACATGGTCCGCCTCTTCGAACGGGCCAAGGTCGTGTGGGACCCCGACGACCTGCTCAACCCGGGCATGCTGGTCCGCCCGGCGCCCCTGGACGCGGACCTGCGCTTCGCGGTGCTGCCCCGCGAGCCCGTCCCGGTCGCCTTCGGCTACCCGGCCGACGGCGGTGACTTCGCGGCGGCGGTACGGCGCTGCGTGGGCGTCGCCAAGTGCCGTACGACGACGGCGTCCGGGCCGGACGTCATGTGCCCGTCCTTCCGCGTCACCGGCGAGGAGGAGCACTCCACGCGCGGGCGCGCGCGGCTGCTGCACGAGATGCTCGCCGGTGAGGTCGTCACCGGCGGCTGGCGGTCGGAGGAGGTGCGGGACGCCCTGGACCTGTGCCTGGCCTGCAAGGGCTGCCGCTCCGACTGCCCGGTCGGCGTCGACATGGCCACCTACAAGGCGGAGTTCCTGCACCACCACTACGCGGACCGGCGTCGCCCGGCCGCGCACCACAGCATGGGCCGGCTGCCCGAGTGGCTTCGCGTGGTGGACCGTGCCCGGCTGGCCCGGCCGCTGAACGCCCTCGCCGCGGTACGCCCCCTCGCGCGGCTGGGGAAGCGGCTGGGCGGCGTCGCCGCCGAGCGGGAGATCCCTGCGCTCGCTCCGGTGACGTTCAGCCGGTGGTGGCGGGGCCGGGGCCCGGAGCCGGAGAGCCGGGCCGCGCCCGGTGACCTGGTGGTGCTGTGGCCCGACACCTTCACCGAGTACCTCTCGCCGTCCGTCGGGCGGGCCGCCGTGCGCGTCCTGGAGGCGGCCGGACTGCGGGTCACCCTGCCGCCGACGGTGCGGCCGCGCGTACGGCCGGTCGGCGACGGCACGTCCCGGTCGCCCGCGGCGCTGCTGAGCGCCGCGGTGACGGCCCGGCGCGGCCGGGTCTGCTGCGGGCTGACGTACGTCTCCACCGGCCAGCTGGACCGGGCCCGTACGGTGCTGCGCCGCACCCTCGACCTGCTGGAGCCGGTGCTGGAGACGGCCGCGCCGGTCGTCGTGCTGGAGCCGAGCTGTGCCGCCGCCCTCCGCGGCGACCTGCCGGGGCTGCTGCCGGACGACCCGCGCGCGGCCCGGCTCGCGGACCGGGTCCGCACCTTCGCGGAGGCCCTCGAACAGCACGCCCCCGACTGGGCGCCACCCCGCGTGGACCGGCCGGCCGTCGGCCAGACCCACTGCCACCAGCACGCCGTGCTCGGCGACGCCGCCGACCGCCGTCTGCGGGCCGCCGCCGGCCTCGCCGGGGACCTCGTCGGCGGCTGCTGCGGCCTGGCCGGCGACTTCGGCTTCGAACGGGGGCACTACGAGGTGTCGGCGGCCTGTGCCGAGGAGCGGCTGCTGCCGGCGGTGCGCCAGGCACCCGGGGGCGCGGCCGTCCTGGCCGACGGCTTCTCCTGCCGCGCCCAGCTGGAGCAGCTGGGCGGGGTGCGGGGGCGGCACCTGGCGGAGGTGCTGGCCGAGGCGCTGGAACGGGAGGACGGTGAGACAGTGGCATAAACGCTTCACACACCTGACCGGGTCCATTACCGTGGACTTCGCAGTGCAGCACGATGAACAATGGGCCGACGGGCGTGCCCCGAACGGCGGCGCCCCGCCCCGGCGGCCCGCCCCCTCGGCCCGACAGCCCCGCCCCTCCGAGCCCCTGGACCGCCCGTGACCGCCCCTGAAGCCGCCGCCACCTCCTCGCCGCAGGCCGTCGCCGGCCGTGCGGTGACCCCGTCCCGCCGGGGCGGCTCCCTCGGGCCCGTCGGCCTGGTGCTCGCCGGCGGAGTGTCCGTGCAGTTCGGCGGTGCGCTCGCGGTGCTGCTGATGCCGCGGGCCGGCGCCCTGGGCGTGGTGGCGCTGCGGCTGTTCGCGGCTGCGGTCGTCCTGCTGCTGGTCTGCCGGCCGCGCCTGCGCGGGCACTCCCGCGCCGACTGGGGCACGGTGATCGTCTTCGGCGTCACCATGTCCGCGATGAACGGCCTCTTCTACCAGGCCCTCGACCGCATCCCCCTGGGCCCGGCGGTCACCCTGGAAGTGCTCGGCCCGCTGACCCTGTCGGTGCTGACCTCGCGCCGCGCGGTCAACCTGGTCTGGGCCGGACTCGCCCTCGCCGGCGTCTTCCTGCTGAGCGGCGGCGGCTTCGGCGGCCTCGACCCGCTGGGCGCCGCCTTCGCCCTCGGCGCGGGCGCCATGTGGGCGGCGTACATCGTCTTCAGCGCCCGTACCGGCCGCCGCTTCCCGCAGGCGGACGGGCTGGCGCTGGCGATGGCCGTCGGTGCGGTCCTCTTCCTGCCGCTGGGGGTCGCCGAGGCCGGCGCCAAGCTCGTCGACCCGGTGACCCTGGGGCTCGGAGCGGCGGTCGCCCTGCTGTCCTCGGTCCTCCCGTACACCCTCGAACTGCTCGCCCTGCGCCGCCTCCCCGCCGCCACCTTCGCCGTCCTCATGAGCCTGGAACCGGCCCTCGCCGCCGCGGCCGGCTTCCTCGTCCTCGGCCAGGCCCTGTCCACCCCGCAGGCCGTCGCCATCGCCCTGGTCATCGGGGCCAGCATGGGCGCGGTGCGAACCCAGGTGGGGAGGCGGAAGTCCCGGCGGGCCACGGGCGAGCACATGCAGAGCCAATAAATCATGCAAGCATGCTTGATTGTTTAGGGGCGTGCTGCCATGCTCCTCCGCATGGCCGACCCGACGCCCGTGTTCGACGACCTGCGTACCGAAAGCGACGAACTCGACCGGCTCGTCGCCGACCTGGGGCCGGAGCGCTGGACGCTCCCCACCCCCGCCCCCGGCTGGACCATCGCCCACCAGATCGCCCACCTCGCCTGGACCGACCACTCGGCCCTGCTCGCCGTGACCGACGCCGACGCCTTCCGCGCGCTGGTGGAGAAGGCCCTTCAGGCTCCGGAGTCGTTCGTCGACCAGGGCGCGGAGGAGGGCGCGCTGCTGCCGCCCGGCGAACTGCTCACCCGCTGGCGCCGGGGCCGCGCCGCCCTCGACCGGGCCCTGCGGGCCGCACCGCCCGGCGCGCGCTTCCCCTGGTACGGCCCGCCCATGTCGGCCGCCTCCATGGCCACCGGACGCCTCATGGAGACCTGGGCCCACGGCCAGGACGTGGCCGACGCGCTGGGCGTCGCCCCCACCCCGACCGACCGGCTCGCACACGTCGTCCGGATCGGCGTGCGCGCCCGCGACTTCGCGTTCGGCGCGCGAGGCCTGCCCGTCCCCGGCGAGGAGTTCCGCGTCGAACTCGTCGCCCCCTCCGGCGCCCTCTGGGCCCACGGCCCCGAGGACGCCCGCCAGCGCGTCACCGGACCCGCGCTCGACTTCTGCCTCCTGGTCACCCAGCGCGCCCACCGGGCCGACCTCGCCGTCCGCGCGGAGGGCGAGGACGCCGACCGCTGGCTGGACATCGCGCAGGCGTTCGCGGGGCCGCCGGGTGCGGGCCGGGAGCCCAAGGGGCAGCAGGCGTGAGGCCGCTGCGCGTAGGCAACGCCTCCGGCTTCTACGGGGACCGTTTCGACGCCGTGCGCGAGATGCTCACCGGCGGGGAGCTGGACGTCCTCACCGGCGACTACCTGGCCGAGCTGACCCTGCTGATCCTCGGCCGGGACCGGGTGAAGGACCCCGCGGCCGGCTACGCCCGCACCTTCCTGCGGCAACTGGAGGACACCCTCGGCCTCGCCCGGGAGCGCGGCGTGCGCATCGTCACCAACGCGGGCGGGCTGAATCCGGCCGGGCTCGCCGGGAAGGTGCGGGAGCTGGCGGACCGGCTCGGCGTCCCGGTGCGGGTCGCCCACGTCGAGGGCGACGACGTCCGCCCCCGCTTCCCGGAGAGCCTCACCGCCAACGCCTACCTGGGCGGCTTCGGCATCGCCGCCTGCCTGCGCGCGGGCGCGGACGTCGTGGTGACCGGGCGGGTGACGGACGCGGCCCTGGTCACCGGGCCCGCCGCCGCCCACTTCGGCTGGACGCCCGACGACCACGACCGGCTGGCGGGCGCGGTCGTCGCCGGGCACGTGCTGGAGTGCGGGGCGCAGGCCACCGGCGGCAACTACGCGTTCTTCCGGGGCCGCGACGTCCGCCGCCCCGGCTTCCCGCTCGCCGAGATCCACGCCGACGGCAGCAGCGTCGTCACCAAGCACCCCGGCACCGGCGGCTTCGTCGACACCGGCACGGTCACCGCCCAGCTGCTCTACGAGACCTCGGGCGCCCGCTATGCCGGCCCCGACGTCACCGCCCGCCTGGACACCGTCCGGATCGCCCAGGACGGCCCCGACAGGGTGCGGATCACCGGGGTGCGGGGCGAGGCGCCGCCCCCGGACCTCAAGGTCGGCCTGAGCCGGCTCGGCGGCTTCCGCAACGAGGTCGTGTTCGTGCTCACCGGCCTGGACATCGAGGACAAGGCGGCCCTGGTGCGCGAACAGATGGACGAGGCGCTCGCCGAGTCGCGCCCGGCCGACGTCCGATGGGACCTGGTGCGCACCGACCGGCCCGACGCCGACACCGAGGAGACCGCGAGCGCCCTGCTGCGGCTCACGGTGCGCGACCCCCGGCAGGAGGCCGTGGGGCGGGCGCTGAGCGGGGCCGCGGTGGAGCTGGCGCTGTCCGGCTATCCCGGCTTCCACGTGTCGGCCCCGCCCGGCAAGGGGGCGCCGTACGGCGTGTTCGAGGCGGCGCGCCTGCCGCAGGGCGATGTCGAGCAGGTGGCCGTGCTGCCGGACGGGCGCCGTCTCGCCGTACGGCCGCCCGAGGCGACCCGCCCGCTCGACGACGTCCCGGAGCCGCCGCTGCCCGAGCCGCCGCCGCCCGGGCCCACCCGCCGGGCGCCGCTCGGGCTGGTCGCCGGGGCGCGCAGCGGCGACAAGGGCGGCGACGCCAACGTCGGGGTGTGGGTGCGCACCGACGAGGCGTGGCGCTGGCTGGTCCACGAGCTGACCGTCGACCGCTTCCGGCAGCTGATCCCGGAGAGCCGCCCCCTGCCGGTCACCCGGCACGTCCTGCCGCACCTGCGCGCCCTGAACTTCGTCGTCGAGTCGATCCTCGGCGAGGGCGTCGCCGCCCAGCACCGTTTCGACCCGCAGGCCAAGGCGCTCGGCGAATGGCTGCGCTCCCGCCACCTGGACATCCCGGAGGCCCTCCTGTGACCGTTCTGACCTCCGCCCTGGACACCGCGGACCCCGGCCACCGGGCCAACCGCGAGGCCATGCTCGCCAAGCTCGCCGATCTGGACGCGGAGCACGCCAAGGCGCTCGCGGGCGGCGGCGAGAAGTACGTCGAGCGGCACCGGCGGCGCGGCAAGCTCCTGGCCCGTGAGCGCATCGAGCTGCTCCTGGACCCGGACACGCCGTTCCTGGAGCTGTCGCCGCTGGCCGCCTGGGGCAGCGAGTACCCGGTGGGGGCCTCCCTGGTGACCGGGATCGGGGTCGTCGAGGGCGTGGAGTGCCTGATCACCGCGAACGACCCGACCGTGCGGGGCGGGGCCAGCAACCCGTGGTCGCTGAAGAAGGCCCTGCGCGCCAACGACATCGCGCTCGCCA
Organism: Streptomyces sp. bgisy159; assembly: GCF_057707805.1. NCBI lineage: Bacteria > Bacillati > Actinomycetota > Actinomycetes > Kitasatosporales > Streptomycetaceae > Streptomyces > Streptomyces sp. bgisy159. The sequence goes on from NZ_JBYIQX010000011.1 coordinate 102,575, forward strand.
ACCGGCTGCCGTGCATCAGCCTGGTGGAGTCCGGGGGCGCCGATCTGCCGTCCCAGAAGGAGATCTTCATCCCGGGCGGGGCGATCTTCCGCGACCTGACCCGGCTGTCGGCGGCGGGCATCCCGACCGTCGCGGTGGTCTTCGGCAACTCCACCGCGGGCGGCGCGTACATCCCGGGCATGTCCGACCACGTGATCATGGTCAAGGAGCGCGCGAAGGTGTTCCTCGGCGGGCCGCCGCTGGTGAAGATGGCCACCGGGGAGGAGAGCGACGACGAGTCCCTGGGTGGCGCGGAGATGCACGCGCGCGTGTCCGGTCTCGCGGACTACTTCGCCGTCGACGAGCCGGACGCGCTGCGGCAGGCCCGCCGGGTCGTGGCGCGGCTCAACCACCGCAAGGCGCACGGCGATCCCGGGCCCGCCGCGCCGCCCGAGTACGACCCGGAGGAGCTCCTGGGGATCGTCCCCGGCGATCTGCGCACCCCCTTCGACCCGCGCGAGGTGATCGCCCGGATCGTCGACGCCTCCGACTTCGACGAGTTCAAGCCGCTCTACGGGACGAGCCTGGTCACCGGCTGGGCGAGCCTGCACGGCTACCCGGTCGGTGTCCTGGCGAACGCCCAGGGCGTCCTGTTCAGCGAGGAGTCCCAGAAGGCCGCCCAGTTCATCCAGCTCGCCAACCAGCGCGACATCCCGCTGGTCTTCCTGCACAACACCACCGGCTACATGGTCGGCAAGGAGTACGAGCAGGGCGGCATCGTCAAGCACGGCGCGATGATGATCAACGCGGTGAGCAATTCGCGGGTGCCGCACCTGTCGGTCCTCATGGGGGCCTCCTACGGCGCCGGGCACTACGGCATGTGCGGGCGCGCCTACGACCCGCGGTTCCTGTTCGCCTGGCCGAGCGCCAAGTCCGCCGTGATGGGCCCGCAGCAGCTCGCCGGCGTGCTGTCGATCGTCGCCCGCCAGTCGGCGGCGGCCAAGGGACAGCCGTACGACGACGAGGCGGACTCCGCGCTGCGCGCCATGGTGGAGCAGCAGATCGAGTCCGAGTCCCTGCCGATGTTCCTGTCGGGGCGGCTGTACGACGACGGCGTCATCGACCCGCGCGACACCCGCACCGTTCTCGGCCTGTGCCTGTCCGCCGTGCACACCGCGCCCTTCGAGGGCGTGCGGGGCGGCTTCGGCGTCTTCCGGATGTGAGGGGTCACGTGTTTTCCACTGTGCTGGTCGCCAACCGCGGCGAGATCGCCTGCCGCGTCTTCCGCACCTGCCGCGAGCTGGGTCTCGGGACGGTCGCCGTGTACTCCGACGCCGACGAGAACGCCCTCCACGCGCGCGTGGCCGACGCGGCGGTACGGCTGCCCGGGGCGGCACCCGCCGAGACGTACCTGCGGGGCGACCTGATCGTGAAGGCCGCGGTGGCCGCCGGCGCGGACGCCGTGCACCCCGGGTACGGCTTCCTCTCCGAGAACGCCGACTTCGCGCGCGCGGTGCTCGACGCGGGCCTGGGATGGATCGGCCCGCCCCCGGCGGCCATCGAGGCGATGGCGTCCAAGACACGCGCCAAGGAACTGCTGGGCCTCGCCCCGCTGGACGAGGTCACCGAGGCCGATCTGCCGGTGCTGGTGAAGGCGGCCGCGGGCGGCGGGGGGCGCGGCATGCGGATCGTGCGCCGCCTCGACGACCTCAGCGCCGCCCTGGAGGGCGCACGCGCCGAGGCCGCGAGCGCCTTCGGCGACGGCGAGGTGTTCGTCGAGCCCTACGTCGAGCACGGCCGGCACGTGGAGGTGCAGGTACTCGCCGACGCGCACGGCACGGTGTGGGCGCTGGGCACGCGCGACTGCTCGCTCCAGCGCCGCCACCAGAAGGTGATCGAGGAGGCGCCGGCGCCCGGACTCACCCCGGCGCTCGCGGAGGAGTTGCGCGCGCTGGCCGTACGCGCCGCGCGCGCCGTGGACTACGTGGGCGCGGGCACCGTCGAGTTCCTCGTCGCGCACGACCGGGCGCACTTCCTGGAGATGAACACCCGCCTCCAGGTCGAACACCCCGTCACCGAGATGATCTACGGCATCGACCTGGTGGCCGAGCAGATCAGGATCGCCGAGGGCGCCGTCCTGGCCGACGCCCCGCCCCAGGCGCGCGGCCACGCCGTCGAGGCCCGCCTCTACGCCGAGGACCCGTCCCGCGACTGGGCGCCGCAGACCGGCCGCCTGCACCGCCTGACCGCCCCCGACGGCATCCGCCTGGACACCGGCTACACCGACGGCGACGACATCGGCGTCCACTACGACCCGATGCTCGCGAAGGCCGTCGCCCACGCCCCCACCCGAGCCGAGGCGATCCGCAGACTGGCCGGCGCTCTGGAACACACCACCCTGCACGGCCCCGTCACCAACCGCGAGCTGCTGATCCGCTCCCTGCGGCACGAGGAGTTCACCTCCGCCCGCATGGACACCGGCTTCTACGACCGTCACCTCGCCGCCCTCACCGCGCCCGCCCCCGACCCGCACGCCCCGCTCGCCGCCGCCCTCGCCGACGCGCACGGCCGCTCCCGCTTCGGCGGCTGGCGCAACATGCCCGCACAACCGCAGGTCAAGCGGTACGAGATGGCGGGGCGGGAACACGAGGTCCGCTACACCCACACCCGCGAGGGCCTGCGGGCCGACGGGGTGCGGGTGGTGCACGCGGACGGCTCGGCGGTCGTCCTGGAGGCCGACGGCGTGCGACGCCGCTACGACGTGGCCCGCTACGGCGACCGCGTGTACGTCAACACCACGGCCCTGACCGCCCTGCCCCGCTTCCCGGACCCGACCACCCAGCAGGCCCCCGGCTCCCTCCTGGCACCGATGCCGGGCACGGTCGTCAGACTCGCGGACGGTCTCGTCACCGGATCGGGCGTCCGCGCCGGTGAGCCGATCGTCTGGCTCGAAGCGATGAAGATGCAGCACGTCATCGCGGCCCCGGCGACGGGCGTGCTGACCGCCCTGCCGGTGACACCAGGACAGCAAGTGGAGGTCGGAGCCCTTCTGGCCGTGGTCGAGGAGACCGACCCGGAAGGGACGCGGGGAACAGCGCGAGCAACCACCCACGAGGACCAGCCCGGAGGACACCGATGACCACCCACATCGAACCGCAGGAACACAAGGCGCTGCGCGAGGCGGTCTCGTCCTTCGCCACCAGCCACCACGACCTGGACAACAGGGACCTCTGGCAGAAGGCCGCCAAGCTCGGCTACATCGGCGTCAACCTGCCGGAGGCCTACGGCGGTGGTGGCGGCGGCATCACCGAACTCTCCCTCGTCCTCGAAGAACTGGGCGCCGCCGGCAACCCCCTGCTCATGATGATCGTCTCCCCGGCGATCTGCGGCACCGTCATAGCCCGCTTCGGCACCGAAGCCCAGAAACGGCAGTGGCTGCCCGCGCTCGCCGACGGCAGCCGCCTCATGGCCTTCGGCATCACCGAACCCGACGCCGGCTCCAACAGCCACCGCATCACCACCACCGCCCGCCGCGACCCCGGCACCGGGGACTGGCTCCTCACCGGCCGCAAGGTGTTCGTCTCCGGCGTGGACATCGCCGACGCCACCCTCGTCGTCGGCCGCACCGAGGACTCCCGCACCGGCCGCCTCAAGCCCTGCCTGTTCATCGTCCCGCGCGACACCCCCGGCTTCTCCCGCCGCAAGATCGACATGGAACTCGACAGCGTGGAGAAGCAGTTCGAACTCGTCCTGGACGACGTCCGGCTCCCCGCCGACGCACTCGTCGGCGACGAGGACGCCGGGCTGCTCCAGCTCTTCGCCGGCCTCAACCCCGAGCGCATCATGACGGCCGCCTTCGCGATCGGCATGGGCCGCCACGCCCTGTCACGCGCCCTCGACTACGCCCGCGAGCGCACCGTCTGGAACACCCCCATCGGCGCCCACCAGGCCATCGCCCACCCCCTCGCCCAGGCGCACATCGAACTCGAACTGGCCCGCCTGATGATGCAGAAGGCCGCCGGGCTGTACGACGCGGGCGACGACGCCGGTGCCGGCGAGGCCGCCAACATGGCCAAGTACGCGGCCGGGGAGGCCTGTGTGCGAGCGGTCGACCAGGCCGTGCACACCCTCGGCGGCAACGGCCTCACCCGCGAGTTCGGCCTGGCCCGGCTGATCACGGCCGCGCGGGTGGCCCGTATCGCCCCGGTGAGCCGCGAGATGATCCTGAACTACGTCTCCCACCAGACCCTGGGCCTGCCCAAGTCGTACTGACGGCTCGTAGCGACCGCTCGTAGCGACCGCTCGTTCCGACCGCACCGACCACCACCGTCCGGCACCGCGCTGTGCGAGGAGGAAGCGTGTTCCGCAGCGAGTACGCAGACGTCCCGGCCGTAGAACTCCCCATCCACGAGGCGGTCCTCGGCCGGGCCGCCGAGTTCGGCGACCTGCCCGCCCTGATCGACGGCACCGACGGCACCACGCTCACCTACGAGCAGGTGGACCGCTTCCACCGGCGCGTCGCCGCCGCCCTCGCCGAGGCCGGCGTCCGCAAGGGCGACGTCCTCGCCCTGCACAGCCCCAACACGGTCGCCTTCCCGCTGGCGTTCCACGCGGCCACCCGCGCCGGCGCCACCGTCACCACCGTGCACCCGCTCGCCACGGCCGAGGAGTTCGCCACACAGCTCCGCGACTGCGCCGCCCGCTGGATCGTGACCGTCTCCCCGTTCCTGGAGACCGCCCGCCGCGCCGCCGAACTCTCCGGCGGCATCGAGGAGATCCTCGTCTGCGACAGCGCCCCCGGACACCGCTCCCTGATCGACATGCTCGCCTCCCGCGCCCCCGAGCCGCACCCCGCCATCGATCCGGTCGAGGACGTCGCGGCCCTGCCGTACTCCTCCGGCACCACCGGCGTCCCCAAGGGCGTGATGCTCACCCACCGGCAGCTCGCCACCAACCTCGCCCAGCTCGAACCGGCGATCCCCGCCGGCCCCGGCGAACGCGTCCTCGCCGTCCTGCCCCTCTTCCACATCTACGGGCTCACCGCCCTGATGAACGCGCCGCTGCGCAGCGGCGCCACCGTCGTCGTCCTGCCCCGCTTCGAACTGGAGACGTTCCTGGCGGCCATCCAGAACCACCGCATCACGGCCCTCTACGTGGCCCCGCCGATCGTCCTGGCCCTCGCCAAACACCCGGCGGTCGCCCGGTACGACCTGTCGTCCCTGAAGTACGTCATCAGCGCCGCGGCCCCGCTCGACGCCGACCTCGCCGCCGCCTGCTCCCGCCGCCTGAACCTGCCCCCCGTCGGCCAGGCCTACGGCATGACCGAACTCTCCCCGGGCACCCACGTCGTCCCCCTGGACGCCATGCGCGACGCCCCCGCCGGCACCGTCGGCAGGCTCATCGCCGGCACCGAGATGCGCATCGTCTCCCTCGACGACCCCGGCAAGGACCTCGGCACCGGCGAGCGGGGCGAGATCCTCATCCGCGGCCCCCAGGTCATGAAGGGCTACCTCGGCAACCCCACCGCCACCGCCGCCATGATCGACCCCGACGGCTGGCTGCACACCGGGGACGTCGGCCGGGTCGATGCCGCCGGCTGGCTCTTCGTCGTCGACCGCGTCAAGGAACTCATCAAGTACAAGGGCTTCCAGGTCGCCCCGGCCGAGCTGGAGGCCCTGCTGCTCACCCACCCCGGCATCGCCGACGCCGCCGTCACCGGCACCCCCACCGACGAGGGCACCGAGGTGCCGCACGCCTACGTCGTCCGCGGTCCCACCGCCGCCGGCCTCACCGCCGGCGAGGTCATGATGTACGTCGCCGAACGCGTCGCCCCCTACAAACGCGTCCGCCGGGTCACCTTCGTCGACGCCGTCCCACGCGCCGCCTCCGGCAAGATCCTCCGCAGACGGCTCAAGGAGCGCCCGTGACCCTCGTCGCCCGCACCCGCGTCCGGGGCATCGAGACCCTCACCCTCGACTCGCCCGGAACCCGCAACGCCCTCTCGGCGGCCCTGGTCGCCGACCTCGCCCAGGCACTCACCGAGTGCGCCGCGGACCCCGGCACCCGCGCCGTCGTCCTCACCCACACCGGCACCACCTTCTGCGCCGGGGCCGACCTGCGCGACCCGCCCGCCCCCGACGCGCTCGTGGCGCTGCTCCGGCAGATCGTCGAGCTGCCCCGACCGGTCGTCGCCCGCGTCACCGGACACGTCCGCGCGGGCGGCCTCGGCCTCCTCGCCGCCTGCGACATCGCCGCCGCCTCCCTCGACGCCACGTTCGCCTTCACCGAGGTCCGCATCGGCGTCGCCCCCGCCGTGATCTCCCTGCCGGTCCTGCCCCGCGCCGACCCCCGCGCCGTCGCCCGCCACTACCTCACCGGCGAGCGCTTCGATCCGGCCGAGGCGGTCCGCGTCGGCCTGCTCACGGCTGCCGGCGACGACGTGGACGCCGTACTGCGTCCCGTCCTCGACGGACTGCGCCGGTCCGCACCCGACGCCCTGGCCGAGACGAAGCGGCTGCTCACGACTAGGGTGCTGGAGGCATTCGACCGGGACGCGGACCACCTCACCGCGCTCTCGGCACGGCTGTTCGCCTCCCCGCAGGCCCGCGAGGGGATGACGGCCTTCCTTGAAAGACGGGATCCCCCATGGGTGCTGTGACCACAGTCGACCGCGTCCCCAAGCAGGACCGCAGCCGCGCCACCCGGCAGCGGCTGCTGGAGGCCGCCGTGGCCTGCCTCGCCGAACACGGCTGGGCCGGTTCCACGGTGACCGTCGTCGCCGAACGCGCCGGTGTCTCACGGGGCGCCGCCCAACACCACTTCCGTACCCGCGAGGACCTCTTCACGGCGGCCGTGGAGTACGTCGCCGAGGAGCGCTCCACGGCCCTGCGCGCCCTGTTCCCCGAGGGCGCGGCGGGCGACCGGCGGGCCGTGGTCGCCGCCCTCGTCGACCTCTACACCGGCCCCCTGTTCCGCTCCGCCCTGCACCTCTGGGTCGCCGCCTCCAACGAGGACCAGCTGCGCTCGCGCGTCACCGAGCTGGAGGCCCGCGTCGGCCGCGAGACCCATCGCATCGCGGTGGAACTCCTCGCCGCCGACGAGACCCGCCCCGGCGTCCGCGAGACCGTCCAGGGCCTGCTGGACATGGCCCGCGGGCTCGGGCTGGCCAACCTCCTCACCGACGACCAGCAGCGACGCGAGCGCGTGGTCGAGCAGTGGGCGGCCCTGCTGGACCAGGCACTGGGCTGAGCCGCCCCGACCGCCTACGGGCTGAGCCGCTCCACCCGCCAGCTCCCGTCCGGCTCCGCCACATAGCGCAGCCGGTCGTGCAGCCGGTTCAGCCGGCCCTGCCAGAACTCCACGCTCTGCGGCGCCACCCGGTAGCCGCCCCAGTGCGGCGGGACCGGCACCTGCTCGCCCTCCGGGTAGCGGGCGGCCAGCTCCGCGTACGAGGCGTCCAGCTCCGCGCGCGACGCGACCACGGCGGACTGGGCGCTCGCCCACGCCCCCAGCTGCGAGCCGTGCGGCCGGGTCCGGAAGTAGGCGGCCGTCTCGTCCCGGCCGGTACGCCGCGCCACCCCCTGGACGATGACCTGCCGGGCCATCGGGTGCCACGGGAAGAGCAGCGAGACGTACGGGTTCTCGGCGAGGTCCCGGCCCTTGCGGGACTCGTAGTTCGTGTAGAAGACGAAACCGTGCTCGTCGAACTGCTTCAGCAGCACCGTGCGCGACGACGGCCGCCCCTCGGCGTCGGCCGTGCACACGACCATCGCGTTCGGCTCGAACAGATGCGCCTGGGTGGCGGCCTCCCGGAACCAGCGCGCGAACTGCTCCACGGGCGTGTCGGCCAGATCGGACTCGGCGAAACCCTCCACCCGGTACTGCTTGCGCATCGACGCGGGGTCGGGCACGGGATCACGGACGGGATCGAAAGGGACGGCGTCTCGGTCGCTCACTGTGTCATCTTCCCGCATCCCCGGCCCCGGCAGACCGGCCCTGCCCCGACACTTACGTGGCACTCAGTGCCGCGAGGACTCCCCAAAGGTGGCACTCGGGGATATCGTGCTGGTACCCCTCCGGCCGGGTGACCGTCGGCCGAACGGGGCATCACCACCGCACGGGGCCCCGCCCGGGCACGCGCGGGGCAACCCTCCGGGACGGCCGCCCGGACCGCGAGCCGCCCCACCACACCCCGGCACACCCACAGCCCGGACGCCCCACCCGTCACACATCACGAGGAGCCGCCTGATGTCCGACTTCGTACCCGGACTCGAAGGGATCATCGCCTTCGAGACGGAGATCGCGGAACCCGACAAGGAAGGCGGCGCGCTCCGCTACCGAGGCGTGGACATCGAGGACCTCGTGGGTCACGTCTCCTTCGGCAACGTCTGGGGCCTCCTCGTCGACGGCGCCTTCAACCCCGGCCTGCCGCCCGCCGAGCCGTTCCCCATCCCCGTGCACTCCGGCGACATCCGCGTCGACGTGCAGTCCGCGCTCGCCATGCTCGCCCCCGTCTGGGGCCTGAAACCCCTCCTCGACATCAGTGCCGAGCAGGCCCGCGAGGACCTCGCCCGCGCCGCCGTCATGGCCCTGTCGTACGTCGCCCAGTCCGCGCGCGGCCAGGGCCGGCCCATGGTGCCGCAGCGCGAGATCGACAAGGCCGAGTCCGTCGTCGAACGCTTCATGATCCGCTGGCGCGGCGAGCCCGACCCCAAGCACGTCGCCGCCGTCGACGCCTACTGGACGTCCGCCGCCGAGCACGGCATGAACGCCTCCACCTTCACCGCCCGCGTCATCGCCTCCACCGGCGCCGACGTGGCCGCCGCGCTCTCCGGAGCCGTCGGAGCCATGTCCGGGCCGCTGCACGGCGGCGCCCCCTCCCGCGTGCTGCACATGATCGAGGAGATCGAACGCACCGGGGACGCCGAGGCGTACGTCAAGCAGTCCCTCGACCGCGGCGAGCGCCTCATGGGCTTCGGCCACCGCGTCTACCGCGCGGAGGACCCCCGCGCACGCGTGCTGCGCCGCACCGCCCGCGAACTCGGCGCCCCACGCTTCGAGGTCGCCGAGGCGCTGGAGAAGGCCGCCCTGGAGGAACTGCACAACCGGCGCCCGGACCGCGTCCTGGCCACCAACGTCGAGTTCTGGGCGGCCATCGTCCTGGACTTCGCGGAGGTGCCGGCGCACATGTTCACGTCCATGTTCACCTGCGCCCGTACGGCGGGCTGGTCGGCGCACATCCTGGAGCAGAAGCGGACCGGACGCCTCGTACGGCCCTCCGCGCGGTACGTCGGACCGGGCCCGCGCGACCCGCGCGAGATCCAGGGGCACGGCGACATCGCCCACTGAGCGGGAACCCCCGGGGCGCGGCCCACGCGCCCCGGGGCGACAGCGCTCACGCCGGTGTCAGCAGACCCGGGTGATGCCGTTCCGCCACCAGCGGGTGGGCCCGCAGCTTGCCCTTCAGTTCGTTGTAGCCGTACTCGGCGAACAGCGGGTTGGCCGGGTCTGCGGTGACGCCCGGCGCCGCCGACGCGTGCGGGAAGGGCAGCGGCTCCACGCGCGCGTCGAGGCGCGGGTTGTAGAAGAACGGCACGGAGAACCGCTCCACGGCCGACGGCGGTGACACCACCCGGTGGTTGGTGGCGACGAGGTACCCGTCGGTCGCGACCTCCAGCAGCTCGCCCAGGTTCACCACGAACGCGCCCGGCAGCGCCGGCACGTCATGGAACAGCCCGTCCTCGCGCTGCACCTGCAACCCGCCCACCGCGTCCTGCAGCAGCAGCGTCAGGAAGCCGTAGTCCTTGTGCGCGCCCACGCCCTGCTCGGCGCCGTCGCGCGCCCGCCCGGGGTAGCGCACCAGCTTCAGGTGCGGATGCGCCCGCTCCCCGAAGACCGGGTCGTAGAAGTCCGGCGGGGCACCGATCGCGGCGAGCAGTTCGCGCAGCAGCCGCTCGGCGACCCCGCTGAGCCGGTCGATCCAGTCCAGGGCGGCGGTGCGCAGCTCGGGCAGGGACTCGGGCCACTGGTTCGGGCCCTGCAGCCACCAGTAGGCGGGCTCGTCCGGGCCCGGTGCGCGGGCCGGCCGCTCGGCGCCGATGTCGAGCTGGTCCCGCCAGTCCCGGCGGCCGCCGGTGCGCTCGTCGCCGGTGCGGGTGTAGCCGCGGAAGTGCGGCGAGTTGACGTTGTCGAGGGCGAGCCGCTCGGCTTCGGGCAGTGCGAAGAAGCGCCGCATCGCCGAGTCGAGCCGCGCGGTCTGTGCCGCGCCGACCCCGTGGCCCACCAGCTGGAAGAAGCCGACGTCGTGCGCGGCGGCGTGCAGCCGCGCGTGCAGCACGGCCCGCGCCTCGGGGCCGCCGTCGGCGAGCGACAGGTCGATGATCGGGAGTTGCCGGTACGACGGAGTGGACCGGTGCGACGGGTCGGACGGGTACGTCGGGTTGGACGGGTACGTCAGGGTGTGCGACATGGGTGTGTCCACGTGGAGGTGAGGCGGCGGTGACCGCGGAAGGAAAAGGGGGCCGGACTGCTCAGAAGGAGCGTCGACAGCCCGTGCTCGTGACGCGGACGTAGTCCACGTGGCGGCGTCGAACGAGCGAAAGCATGCCCTCAGGGTACTGCGCGCCGGAGAATCCCCGTATGACGCGCCTCACGGCCGCAAGTCCTCCGGGAAACGCAGACGGCCCGTGGGCTTGGTCCTCTCAAGGAGGAGCCGGCCGGACGTACCGGCAGCCCACGGGCCGGGTGACTGCGTTGGATTGGCCGGCTGCGTGCGTCGCGCGCACGCCGGTCCGGCGCCGAACCGAGTACGACGGCGGGCCGTTAGCCCGCAGTCACCTCGCGCGTCCGGGATTCACTCATGTACCGGATCACCTCCTTTCAGCGATGGCACCCACCCTAAGAACCGGTCGGGCAGTCATCAACAGCTTTTTCGAGAAGCGCGGCCGCGGATCGCGGTCCCAGGCGTCGCGCCGGCCTTCCGGCGACCGTTCCCGGCGTGATCGCGCCGCCGGGGCGGACGGGGCCCGGTGCGGCGCGGGCGGTGGTGCCGGGCGATCACAACGATTCCTTCGCGATATTGCGGGAACCCCGTGTGGGCTGCGTCACGTTCCAGTTGAATGAAGGCCAACAACGGTCCGACGAGGGGCTGACGAGAGGCCGACGAGGGTCGGCCAGGGCCAAGCCTGCAGGGGGTCCACAGGTGAGTGCTTCCCGGCGTAGCGGGACCACGGACGAGCTGGGGCCGGACGAGCCCGAGCCGCCCGAGCGGGGCGGCGCCGCGAGTGCCGAGCACATCGGCGGTTCCGATCTGCTCGCGGCGCTGCTCGACGGCATGGACGCGGCGCTGTGCGCCTTCGACGCCGACGGCGTCGTCACCCACTGGAACCGCGAGGCCGAGCGGATCCTCGGCTGGAGCGCCGCCGAGGCGGTCGGCCGGCAGGGGTTCGCCGGATGGGCGGTGCGCGCGGCGGACGCCGAGGAGATCGAGCGGCGGCTGATGGCGGCGATGCACGCGCCGGGGCGCCAGGTGCACGAGTTCGCGCTGGTGACCAAGGACGGCGGCCGGGTCCTGGTGCGCACGCAGTCCGCCGCCGTACGCGGCCCGGACGGCGAACCCGCCGGCGTGTACTGCGCCTTCAGCGAGGTGCACGCGCAGATCGACCTGGAACGGTCGATCGCGCTGAGCGAGGCGCTGTTGGAGGACGCCTCCTGGGGTGTGGTCCTCGTCGACGCCGACCTGCGCCCCGCCGTCGTCAACGCGCACGCGGCCCGCGCGCTCGGCTCGGGCCGCACCGCCGTCCTCGGGCGCCCGCTCGGCGACCTGCTCACGCACGGTGTGGAGGAGGTGGAGAACGCGCTCACCCACGTGCTGGCCGAGGGCGCGCCGCCCGCGCTCACCGAGATGTGGGTGGGGGTGCGCACCCCCGACGGCGAGCAGCGGCGCTGCTGGCGCAGCGGCTTCCTGCGGCTGGCCTCGCCGCTCGCCGAGGAGCCCGTGCCGCTGGGCGTCGGCTGGCTGTTCCAGGACGTCACCGAGACCAAGCAGGGCGAGCAGGAGGCGTCAGTGCTGCGCTTCCGCACCAACCAGATGCACCGGGCCGCCCGCGCGGCGGCCGAGTGCGAGGACCCGGCGGAGGCGGTCACCGTCCATCTGGACTTCGCGCTGGCCGGTTTCGCCGACCACGCCCTGATCGACCGGGTGGCGGGCGGCACGACGTCCGGCGACGGCGGGACGACGCCGCTGCGGCTGGTGCGCATCGCCGAGACCCCGTCCGGCGGGCCGGGCCCCGCCGCGCTCACCGGCCGGGCCGGTCTGCCCGTGCGGTACGCCGAGGGGCACCCCGCGCTGCAGTGCGTGGCCCGCGCCGGTTCCGTGCGGGCGGGCAGCGGCGCGGTCCCGCAGGAGCGGTCCGCCGAGTGGGCGCGGGGCCGCCAGTGGCCGCAGGACACGGTCCACGCGCTGTGTGCGGCGCTGCGCAGCAGGGGCCGCACCCTCGGCGTCGTCACCTTCCTCCGGGGACGCGGCCGTACCGCCTTCGAGCGCTCGGACACGACCTACGCGGAGGACGTGGCCCTGCGCATCGCCGCCGCGCTCGACCTCGCGGACACGGCCCGGACGGCCGGACCGGAGGAACCCCGGGGGCGCGAGGGCTCCGAGGGGGCCGAGAAGGCCGCGGGATCATGGGGACCTGAGGGACCTGAGGGACCTGAGGGACCTGAGGGGCCTGAGGGACATGGGGGACCTGAGGGACCTGGGGGACCCTGGGCGCAGGGCGAGCGGTAGGCGCGTCAGTGGCGGTAGAAGATCCGGTCCCGGTACTCCTCCATCACGCGGCCGTTCCACTCGTGGCCCCCGTCGACGTTCCCGGAGCGCAGCAGCGGGGGTTCGACGCCGCGGTCGGCGAGGGCACCGGCGGCGGTGGCCATCACGGCCTGGAGGAGGGCCGTGGTGACGACCGTGGAGGCGGGCGCGAAGGGCGCGGGGACGGCGTCGTGGGTCAGCTCGGCGTCACCGACGGCGATCTTCGAGTCGAGGACGATGTCGCAGTGGTCCTTCAGGAAGCTCCCCGAGGCGTGCCGCGACTTGGTCTCGCTCGCGTACGCCACCGAGGTCACGCCGATGACCTTGACGCCGAGGGCGCGGGCGTTGAGCGCCATCTCGACCGGCAGGGCGTTGCGGCCGGAGAGGGAGACGATCACCAGGGCGTCGCCGGCCCGCACGGGTGAGGTGTCGAGGACGGCGCTCGCGAGGCCGTCGACGCGCTCCAGGGCGGAGCCGAGGGTGGCGGGGGTGACGTCGACCCCGACCACGCCGGGGACGGCGAGCAGGTTCATCAGCGCGAGGCCGCCCGCGCGGTACACGAGGTCCTGTGCGGCGAGGGAGGAGTGGCCGGCGCCGAAGGCGAAGAGGCGGCCGCCGGCGGCGACGGTGTCGGCGAGCAGGGTGCCGGCGGCCCGGATCCCGTCGGCCTCCTCGTCGCGGACCCGCCGCAGCAGTCCGATCGCCGCGTCGAGGAACTGGCCGCCGAGCGTACGGTCACTCATCCGAGGGGCCCCTTTGCCGTGTCCGGTGTCCGTGTCGCGGATCACGGTGCGGTCTGGACCAGTGCGGTGTCAATACGGCGTGGGGGCGGTCGGGAACCGGGCGGTTCCTTCCGTGCGGCACGGTTGTCGGCGGCATCCGGCAGAATTGGGCACAGGGCCAGCGCACGCGTTCGCCGGAGAGCCGTCGAGCCTCCGGGAGATCTCATCGAGGGGCACGTATGTCCGGACTGATCGACACGACGGAGATGTATCTCCGCACCATCCTCGAACTCGAGGAGGAGGGTGTCGTCCCCATGCGCGCCCGTATCGCCGAGCGCCTCGACCAGAGCGGTCCGACGGTTAGCCAGACGGTGGCCCGTATGGAGCGGGACGGACTGGTGTCGGTCGCCAGCGACCGTCATCTGGAGCTGACGGACGAGGGCCGTCGCCTGGCCACCCGGGTGATGCGCAAGCACCGCCTCGCCGAGTGTCTTCTGGTCGATGTGATCGGCCTGGAGTGGGAGCAGGTGCATGCGGAGGCCTGCCGCTGGGAGCACGTGATGAGCGAGGCCGTCGAGCGGCGCGTGCTGGAACTGCTGCGCCACCCCACCGAGTCCCCGTACGGCAACCCGATCCCCGGCCTGGAGGAGCTCGGCGAGAAGGACGGCGCGGATCCGTTCCTGGACGAGGGCATGGTCTCGCTGGCCGACCTCGCCCCGGGCGACGAGGCCAAGACCGTCGTCGTGCGCCGGATCGGCGAGCCGATCCAGACCGACGCGCAGCTGATGTACACGCTGCGCCGCGCGGGGGTGCAGCCCGGTTCGGTGGTGAGCGTGACGGAGTCGGCGGGCGGGGTGCTGGTCGGCAGCGGTGGTGAGGCCGCCGAACTGGCGGCGGACGTCGCCTCGCACGTCTTCGTCGCCAAGCGCTGACCTGCGCCCCGGGCGCGGACGGCGGGCCGCCGGGAAAGCGGCGGCCGGAAACCGCAGCGCCGTGTCGCGTCTCGTGCCAGTCTGTCGCTGAGGCACAGCCGAGGCATATGACCTAGGGGGCGGGAAGATGTGCCGCAGACGAGCGGAGGGCCCCGGCGCCCAGTGGCGCCGGGGCCTGTCCTCCCCTGTGCTGACCCGGAGCCCCGAGCTCTCAGGGTCATTCCCGTCGGACCGGTTTCCCCGAGCGGTCCGCCTCCCGCAGAAGATCTCCCCTCGACAACGGCGATCATTCCTTGAGTGTCGTCACTCGTACGAGGGGTGTTGGCCGGGAAGAGAGCGAGTCTCGAATGCGAGTTCGATAATCTGCGCGTGACGTGAGAGCGGCAACGGCAACAGCACCAGTACGCGTGAGAGTGGGCAGCGGCCGAGCGAAGCCAGGGGGTGCCGGACCAGTGGCGCGACGCAGCGACGTGACCGGGGCGGGAGGCGTACGCCTGGCCGCGTGGGAGTTCGGCGACCCGCCCGAGCCGGTGCCCGACCGTCCGATGCCCGTCCCGTTCCCGCCCGGCCGGCCGGCCGGAGCACCGGACGGCCACGGGCAGCGCGCCCCCGGCGTGCTGTTACTGCACGGCCTGATGGGCCGCGCCTCGCACTGGGCGGCCACCGCCCGCTGGATCGCCGAGCGCCACCGCGCCGTCGCCCTCGACCAGCGGGGCCACGGCCACAGCGAGAAGCCCCCGCGGGCCGCCTTCACGCGCGAGGCCTACGTCGAGGACGCCGAGGCGGCGCTCGAACAGCTCGGCCTCGCCCCGGCCGTCCTCGTCGGCCACGCCATGGGCGCCCTGACCGCCTGGCAACTCGCCGCGAAACGCCCCGACCTGGTGTGCGGCCTGGTCATCTGCGACATGCGGGCCTCCGCCCTCGGCGCGGCCTCGCAGCGCGAGTGGACCGACTGGTTCAGGTCCTGGCCCGTACCGTTCGCCACCCTCACCGACGTCCGCAGGTGGTTCGGTGCGGACGACCCCCGGGTCGAGCGGCCCGACCCCGCCCGCGGCGCGTACTTCGCGGAGATCATGCGGGAGTGCGCCGACGGCTGGCGGCCGGTGTTCGACCCCGAGCAGATGCTGCGCTCGCGCGAGACCTGGGTCTACGACGCGCACTGGGAGGAACTGGCGCAGGTGCGCTGCCCGACCCTGGTCCTGCGCGGACCGGACGGGGAGCTGGGGCGGGCGGAGGCGCAGGAGATGGTGCGGGTCCTGCCCCGGGGGGAGTACGCGGAGGTCGCCGACGGGGGACACCTCGTCCACTACGACCGGCCGGCGGCCTGGCGGGACGCGGTGGAGCCGTTCCTGGAGAAGGTGCTCAAGACCTGACCTGCCCCGCGCCCCGCGAAGGGCCGCCCGGGCCGGACCGGCTCCCTCCACCCGTTGTCGACCTGCGATCACCCGTTGCCGACCGGCTGCTGCGGTCACCCGTTGCCGGCCGGTTCCCCCTCCGCCCGATGCCGACCGCCGTTCACCCCTTGCTGACCGCCGTGAGGATCTCCGGCAGCCGGGCCGCCGTCCTCGGTGCCGCCAGCCGCAGCCCCAGCCAGGTCAGCAACGCCCCGTACCCGGCGCCGCACGGCAGCAGCAGCCAACTCCACGCGTTGCCGACCCCGGTGACGTTCCACCAGATGGACACCGCGATGACGGGCGAGCACAGCAGGGCCGCCGCGACCATGCCGCCCACGATGCCCGCCCAGGCGAGCCCCACCTGACCGGGAGCCACGTTCTTGTGGCCCTCCTGGGGGATGGAGTAGGGGAAGCGGGCCGACGTCCAGGCGCCGGTGGCCAGCAGGGCGCCGAGCAGCGCGAAGGAGAGCCCCAGCACCTCGGGCAGCCGGGCCCAGTCGCCGAGGAGCCCGGTCGTCACCACGGTCACCAGCGTCACGTACGGCAGGGTGATCACCAGCAGTGCCAGCGCCCGTCCGCGCAGCTCGACGTACGCGTCCCGCGGGGAGGAGATGGTCATGGCGACCGTCCAGAAGGCGGAGGTGTCCTGGCCGAACTGGTTGTACATCTGGATGCCGAGCATCCCGGCGGCGAAGCAGGCGAAGTAGACCGAGCCGGTGCCCTGCACCGCGTTGAACAGCGGCACGATCAGACCGATGGCCAGCGCGGTCACCCAGGCCGCCTTGGTCTTCGGGTCGCGCCACACGTACCGCAGGCCGCGCTCCATGACGGCCCCCGTCCGCCCCGTGGGCAGCAGCCGGGCGAGACCACCGGAGCGCCGCCGGCCCGCGCCCGGCTCGGCGGCCGGCAGCGTGGACCCGTCGGGCGCGGTCATCAGCCGGTCAAGGCTCGCCGCCCACGCACCCACCAGACCCGCCAGCGCCCCGGCGCACAGCAGGAGCTGCAGCACCGCCGCACCGTACGAGCCGTCGCTCGCCGAGTCGGCCGCGCCGACGGCCGCCGCGGGCGGCACCCAGCGCAGCACGTCCGCGACCGGGTCGAGCTGCCCCAGCCCCGACGTGCCGAGCCGCTGCACACCGAAGTTGACGACCTGCGCGCCGACCGCGACGACCAGTCCGCTGAGCACCGCGAGGTCCCGGCCCCGGCGGCTGGTCAGCAGCCGCATGTTCGCGGCGGCCACGGCCCGCGCGAGGGCCACGCACACCAGCAGCCCGAGCACGACGCCGACGGCCCCGACGGCGTACGCGAACGCCCCGTGCGCCACGGACACCACCGAGCCCGCCAGCAGCAGGACGGTGAACAGCGGGCCGATGCCCACCAGGGAGGCGGCGAGCAGCGCGCGCACCAGAGGGCGGGGCCGCAGCGGCAGCATCACCAGCCGCGTCGGGTCCAGGGTCTCGTCCCCGGCCGGGAAGAACAGCGGCATCACCGCCCACCCCAGCCCCAGCACCGCCACCAGCGGCAGCACCAGGGACGCGGCGTGCTCGTGACCGCGCAGCGCGATCAGCCCGATCAGCTGCAGCGCGGCGAACGCCACGACGAGCACGGCGGAGGCGACGTATACGGCCCGCCGCCCGCCGGACTGCCTCAGCCCGTTGCGCAGCAGCGACAGCTTCAGCCGGACGACGGTCGCGGTCAGCGGGCTCATCGGGTGCCGCCGCCCAGCCAGTCCAGATCCGACCCGGCGTCCCGCCCCGGCGCGCCGACGAGTTCCAGGAACGCCCGTTGCAGCGAGGGCGCGTCGCCCCGGACCTCCGCGAGGGGGCCCTGGGCCCGGATCCGCCCGGCGGCCAGCACCGCCACCCAGTCGCACAGCGACTCCACGAGCTCCATGACGTGGGAGGAGAAGACCACGGTCGCGCCGGAGGCGGTGTAGCGCTCCAGGACGCCCCGGATGGTCTGCGCGGACACCGGATCGACCCCCTCGAACGGCTCGTCCAGGAAAAGCACTTCGGGGTTGTGCAGCAGCGCCGCCGCCAGCCCGATCTTCTTGCGCATGCCGGTCGAGTAGTCCACGACCAGTTTGTGCCGGGCGCCGGCGAGGTCGAGCACGTCCAGCAGCCGGTCGGCCCGCCGGTCCGTCTCCGCCCCCGGCAGACCGCGCAACCGCCCGGTGTAGCCGAGCAGTTCCCGCCCCGACAGCCGTTCGAACAGCCGCAGGCCCTCGGGCAGCACCCCGATCCGCGCCTTCACGACCACCGGGTCCCGCCACACGTCGTGTCCGACGACCTCCACGCTCCCGGCGTCGGGCCGCAGCAGCCCGGTGACCATCGACAGGGTGGTGGTCTTCCCGGCACCGTTCGGTCCGACGAGCCCGATGAAGCGGCCGGCCGGCAGATCGATGTCGATCCCCCCGACCGCGACCTGCTCCCCGAACCGCTTCCAGAGTCCCCGCACCCGAACAGCCGCTGACGTCATGCGTCAAACCCTACGGCGGAGTCAACGGCCGGGCAGAGGCGCGCAACAGCGCGGGCGAGCCCGCCGGACCGGCACCCGCGGCCCTACCGGTCCCGCCCGCACGCGTACGCGAGCGGTGAGATCAGCTCCTCGGCGTCCGGCAGCCACCGGTTGGCCGGCGTCGGCCGGCAGGCCCACTGCACGGCGCCCCGGGACCCGAACCGGGTCGGCGGGGCGGCGACGTACGCGCCCTCGCCGAGCGCCGTCAGATCGAGGGAGGACAACGACCAGCCCAGCTTGCGCACCAGATCGGCGATCTTCACGGCGGCCCCCGGCAGCACGAAGAAGTGCATCCGCCGGTCCGGCGACAACGTCACCGGACCCAGCGTCAGTTCCATCCGCTCCATGCGCGCCAGCGCCAGGAACCCGGCCGTCTCCGGGACGGAGATCGCGTCGAAGGTGCGCCCGGTCGGCAGCAGGATCGACGCGGTCGGCTGCTTCTGCCACATCCGGCGCGCCACGGTCGCGCTGCCGGTGGCCTGGGTCGCCCAGTCGGGCCGGGCGGGATGCGCCCCCGGCGCAGGGCACCCGGCGTCTTCGCAGGAGCAGCGTTGCGCCCCGTCCACGGCTTCCAGCCAGGTGCCGGGAAAGACGTCCCAGTGTCGCTCCTCGGCGTAACGGACGGCGGTCTCCAGCAGCGATTGTCCGCGCTGCTTCGGGATCTGAGCGGCTTCGGTGCCCGCGATGGTGTCTTCCACGATGAACACAACTCTGGCGGTCACCAGGGGTTACGCCCGCGCGCGTGCGCGGGGGAGGTGCATCGCTCCGGGCTCCGGGGCGCATGGGTGCACGGGCGGGGGCGCGTGGAACGAACGGGAGCGGGAGGGGGTAGTCAGGAAGGGGGTCGGCATCCGCCTTTACCCCGGCAATCCTCGCATGCCTCGCATTTTCGTCCTGTGTGCGGGGCATTGATCTTCACGGCCGGATCTTTTCGCTTCATCAGGCTCGCAGGGGGTTATGCCATGGCCGCAAGGCCGCTTGTGGCGCGGCAGCCGAACGAACGGTTGCAGGCGCTCATCCAGGAAGCCGGGTGCTCGAACGCCGGGCTCGCACGCCGGGTCAACATGTGTGGCGCCGAACACGGGCTCGACCTGCGCTACGACAAGACGTCCGTGGCCCGCTGGCTGCGCGGCCAGCAGCCGAGGGGCCGGGCACCGGCGATCATCGCCGAGGCACTGGGCCGCAAACTCGGCCGTACGGTCACCATCGACGAGATCGGCATGGCCAACGGCAAGAACCTCGCCTCCGGCGTCGGCCTGCAGTTCTCGCCGACGGTGCTGGGGGCCATCGAGCAGGTCTGCGAGCTGTGGCGCAGCGACGTGGGGCGGCGCGACTTCCTGTCCGGGTCGTCGGTGGCGGCCTCCGCGCTGGTCGAGCCGAGCCGGGACTGGCTGATCTCCGCCCCGGACGCGCAGGTCGCGCGCTCGGCGGGGCCCCGCGTCGGGCAGTCCGACGTGGCGGCCGTGACCGCCATGACGCGGGCGCTGGTCGACCTGGACCACCAGTACGGCAGCGGGCACGTCCGCCCGGTCGTCGTGCACTACCTCAACAGCGTCGTCTCGGGACTGCTGGCCGGCTCCTACCGGGAGGCGGTCGGCCGCGACCTGTTCGCCGCGGTCGCCCGACTCACCGAACTCGCCGGGTACATGGCCGTGGACACCGGCCAACCGGGCCTGGCCCAGCGGTACTACATCCAGGCGCTGCGGCTCGCCCAGGCGGCGGGGGACCGCGGCTACGGCGGCTACGTCCTCGCCGCGTCCATGAGCCACCTCGCCGCGCAGCTCGGGAACCCGCGGGAGATCGCGCAGTTGGCGCGCGCGGCGCAGGAGGGGGCGCGGGGGCGCGTGACCCCGCGTGCGGAGGCGATGTTCCACGCCGCGGAGGCGCGCGGGCACGCCCTGATGGGCGACGTGCGCGCCGCGCAGGCGGCGTCGGGGCGCGCGGTCTCGGCGCTGGAGGCGGCGGATCCGTCGTCCGGCGACGACCCGGCGTGGATCGCCCACTTCGACCAGGCCTATCTCGCCGACGAGTTGGCGCACTGCCACCGCGATCTCGGCCAGGCCGAGGCGGCGGCACGCTGCGCCGAGCAGTCTCTCGCCGGCCACCCGGAGAGCCGGGCCCGCCGGCGTGCCATCGGTTACGTCCTGCTCGCCACCGCCCAGGTCCAGCAGCGCGAGGTGGAGCAGGCCTGCCACACCGGCCTGCAGGCCGTGGAACTGCTGGAGACCCTGCGCTCCAACCGCGGCGCGGAGTATCTGGAGGACCTCCAGCAGCGGCTGGAACCCTTCCGGGAGGAGGCGGTGGTGAGGGAGTTCGGGGCGCGGCTCGACGTCCAGGTCGCGGCCTGAGCGCCGTCAGCGGGGTCACAGGGCGGCAGGTCGCCTTCTGAGCTGCGTGGCACGGACTTTGGGGGACCCGGTAGCGTGAGCCGACGATTCCGAAGGTCCCCCATCAGCAGGAGTCCCGGTGACGCAGAGTGGACAGGGCGAGGAGCCCTCGTCGCGACCCGCGCGCGAAGGCATCGTGCTGCCCTCCGACGGCGGCGAACCCCTGCTGCCGGGCTTGTCCGGCGGCCCCCAGGGCCCGCCCGGCCACGCCGACGGCTACGGCGGCGGTTACGGCCACGGCGGGTACGGCGCCCCGGCCGGTTACGGCGACCAGGCCGGTTACGGTCACCAAGCCGGGTACGGCGACGCCGGCGCCGACGGCGGCGGCCACCTGCCGGGGCAGCAGCCCGGCCCGCCCGACGCCTCGTACGGCGGCCCGCAGCCCGGCGCGGTACCCCAGCCGGGTGCCGACGGCGGCTGGGGCGGCGGCTGGGACGCCGGCGCGCAGCAGGGCGTGCCCCCGCAGCCCGGCCCCGGCGCGCAGCCCGGCGCCGCGCCGCACGCCGGTCCGGGAGCGCACCCCGGGTCCCCGCCGCAGCAGCTGTCCGCCCCCGGCGGCTGGCCGCTTCCCGCGGACCAGCAGCAGTGGGGCTCCGCCCCGCCGCAGCCGGGGCAGACGGGGGCGGACCCGTGGGGCGGCGGCGCACGGTCCGGCGGCCCCGGCCCGCTGCCGCCCGAGAACGCGCCGCAGCCGCCGTACGGCCAGGGCCGGACCGCGGGCGGGCCGCTGCCGCCCGCCGCGGACGAGGGCGCGACCCAGTACATACCCCCGGTGACCGGCGCGCCGGGCGGCCCCGGCACCGGTCCCGTGGACAACGCCACCCAGTACCTGCCGCCGGTCGCCGCGCGCGCCGACGAGGGCGCCACCCAGTACATACCCCCGGTCCCGTCCGGCGCGCTGCCGCACGAGAACCGGGCGGAGCCGACGCGCTACCCGGGAGCCCAGGCACCGGCCGCCCCCGGCGGCTCCGACGCCGACGCCACCCAGTACATACCGCCGGTGACCGGTGCTCCGGCAGGCCCGCAGGGCGGCTACGGCGGTCCGGGCGCGCCCGGCGGCGACGGACGGCAGCCCCCGGCGGAGTTCGACAACCTCTTCCGCGGGGGTCCCGCCGACGCCGAGGCGCCGGCCGCCTCCACCCAGCAGATGCCGCGCTTCACCGAGCCGCAGTCCGGCGGCCACGGCACCCCGGCCGGCTACGGCGGCCCGCCGCAGGGCGCCCCGGCCCCGCAGGGCTCCTTCATCCCGCCGTCCGCGCGCCGCGCCGTGCACGACGACGCCGACGACCACGGCGGCCGCCGCGGCGGCACCGGCTCCCGGCTGCCGCTGTTCGCGGCGATCGGCGTCGCCATCGCCGTGGTGGGCATCGGCGCCGGCGCCCTGCTGGGCGGCGGGGGCGGAGGCGACGACAAGGACGACGGCAAGACCGTCGCCGCGTCGGCGCCCGCCGGGACGCCGTCGCCGTCGGCGACCGTCGACGAGGCCGAGCAGCAGGCGATCGCCCTGGACAAGCTGCTCGCCGACAGCGGCACCAGCCGGGCCAGCGTGATCAAGGCCGTGTCGGACGTGAAGTCGTGCGGCAACCTCGCGCAGGCCGCCGCCGACCTGCGGGCCGCCGCCCGACAGCGCGCCGACCTGGTCACTCGCCTGGGGGCCCTGCCCGTGGACAAGCTGCCCCAGCACGAGGCGCTGACCACCGCCCTCACCAAGGCCTGGCAGGCGTCGGCGTCCGCCGACAACCACTACGCCGCCTGGGCCGACCAGGTCGCCGCCAAGAAGAAGGACCTGTGCAAGAAGGGCAAGGCGCGGGCGACGGGGGAGACCCAGGCCGGCAACCGGGCCAGCGGCACCGCCACCGCCCAGAAGGGCAAGGCGGCTCCGCTGTGGAACGCCATCGCCCAGCCGTACGGCCTGACCCAGCGCCAGCCCAGCCAGCTCTGAGCCGGCTGCCCGGCGCCGGACGGCCGCCGGGCTCCCCTGGGTTCCCCGAGGCCGCCGGTCAGAGGTCGGCGGCCTCCAGCGTCCGCGTCACGTCGACGAAGCCGTTCCTGGCCGCCACCAGCCGCCCGTCACGGACCACCTGCAACGTCACGTCGGCGTTGACCAGGCGCGGCAGGCCGACCGAGCCGAGCCGCTCGGCGAAGCCCCAGCGCAGCGTCGGCGTGAGGCCGCCCGTGGTGACCTTCAGCCCGTCGTTCAGGGCGCCCCGGACCGTGTCGGCGCTCACCTCGCCGCCGCCGAGCGACTCCACGACCTTCCGGAAGACGGTGTAGGCGAGGTAGGTCGTCTGCACGCCGGTGTCGTCCGGGTCGATCCGGTTGTCGGTGAACGCCTCCTCGTTGATGATCTTCTTCATCTCGTCCCAGCGCTTGTCGCTGGACACCGGGTACCAGCCGGTGACGTACGACCCCTCGTAGGGGCTGCTCGCCCCGCCGGTGGAGTTGATCAGCGTCTGGTCGACGCTGCCGAGGACGGTGCCGGTGCGGACGTCGGCGGCCTTGTCGCCGGTGCGCCGGAAGGAGTCCATGAAGGTGCTGGTGCGGTCCCCGAGCACGGGCACCACACAGCCCTCGCCGTCGTCGCCGCGCCCCGCCGCCCGCAGCGCCCGCTCGGCCTCGGTGGAGTACTCGGTGGCGTCCTCGGCGGCGCGCTGGTCCCGGGCGCCGTCGTGGCCGCGGGACTTCAGGCCGGAGTTCAGCATGCCGGGCAGGGAGTCGCCGGCGATGGTGTCCGGGCGGATCAGGGCGACCTCGCCGCAGGTGCGGGCGAGCTCCTGGCCGAGGCCCGCCAGCAGCGCGGGCTGGCCGCCGTTGACCGGGTAGGACAGCGGACTGGTGAACTCGGCGGTGGTCACGCCGTAGCCGCCGATGTACGGGATGCCGGCGCCCTCCAGATGCGGCAGGAAGGACGCGGAGTACTGGCTGTAGGAGCCGACGACCGCCACGGCGCCCTCCTTGACGGCACGCCGGGCGCAGTCCGCGGCGCCCACCGTGTCGTTGCGGTCGTTGCAGGCCAGCACCTTCAGTTCCCGCCCGTTCAGGCCGCCCTGGGCGTTGATCCAGCGGGCGTAGGCGAGGGCGAAGGCGGGCATGCCGGGCTTGTTGGTGGCCGTGGTGTCCTCCGGCGCCCACGTCATCACGGTGATCGGAGTGTCGCCGGAACCCCCCGTGGTGCCGGGGAGGACTCCGCAGCCGGCGACGAGCGACGCACCGGCGGCCAGGGCGCCCGCGTGCAGCGCGGTGGATCTGAGCCGCCGGGTGAAGCGGCGGTACGTGGGGAGAAGGGGGCTTCGTGTACATCGCCTGCCGGTCATGGACACGCACGATTCCGTCACACCACTAACCCGGGCGTGACCCGAGAGCAACGGAAGGTGACGTGACGGTGAATTGGGGGAGCCGGGGCGCTGCGCGCAGGTCGCGGCGAGGGCGGGACGCGGCCGGTGTGACACGGATCGTACGATCGATGACCGTGCAAGCTCAGGAGAACACTTCCCGTCGCGGCCGTCGCTCATCCACCATGGGCGGCATGCCACTCAACGACATGCCGTGGTGGCGCTGGCGCAGCAATGTGCGCTCCGCGCTGCACATGCTCTCCGACCCGGCGTTCCAGCGGGACGTATGGCTGGCCGGTGCCGACGGTTACGGCGACGTCACCGACGCCGTGTACCGCCTGGTCGAGGACACCTGGCTGGACAACTGGTCCGCCGAGAAGTACGTCGGCACGATCTTCCGCGACTCGCAGGAGGCCGCGCTGGTCGACACCGCCGTGCTGCGGGTGCTGCGGATCATGCACCAGGTCGGGCCGGACGCGCCGGTCGCGGCCTATCTGGAGCACCAGGGCTGGCCGGACGCGGTCCGGGCGGCGCGGGACGCCCACGTGCGGCTCGCGGCGAGCGACGGCGACGACCCGGACGCGCCGCCGCGCAGCCTGGAGGTCCTGCGGATCATGACCCGGGCCGCTTAGGACCCGGCGCCGGGCGGGTCCGCGTTCCGGGACGCCTGCCCGGAGCGGGGCGCGGTATGGGACCCTGTGCTGCATGAACGAGCAGCCCACCCGAGCCGCCGCGGCCCTCGCCGACCAGTACGTCCTCACGCTGTCCTGCCCCGACAAGCAGGGCATCGTGCACGCCGTGTCCAGCTATCTGTTCATGACCGGCTGCAACATCGAGGACAGCCAGCAGTTCGGCGACCACGACACGGGACTGTTCTTCATGCGGGTCCACTTCTCGGCGGAGGCGCCGGTGACGGTGGACAAGCTGCGGGCCAGCTTCGCGGCGATCGGCGACTCCTTCCAGATGGACTGGCAGATCAACCGGGCCGACGAGAAGATGCGCGTCGTGCTGATGGTGAGCAGGTTCGGGCACTGCCTGAACGACCTGCTCTTCCGGGCACGGATCGGGGCGCTGCCGGTGGAGATCGCGGCGGTGGTGTCCAACCACACGGACTTCGCCGAGCTGGTGGGCTCGTACAACATTCCGTTCCACCACATCCCGGTGACGAAGGAGACCAAGCCGGACGCGGAGGCGCGGCTGCTGGAGCTGGTGCGTGAGGAGCGGGTGGAACTCGTGGTGCTCGCCCGGTACATGCAGGTGCTCTCCGACGACCTGTGCAAGCAGCTGAGCGGGCGGATCATCAACATCCACCACTCCTTCCTGCCGAGCTTCAAGGGCGCCAAGCCGTACCACCAGGCGCACGCCCGGGGCGTCAAGCTCATCGGGGCCACGGCGCACTACGTCACCGCCGACCTCGACGAGGGGCCGATCATCGAGCAGGAGGTCGAGCGGGTGGGGCACGACGTCACCCCCGACCAGCTGGTGGCCGTCGGGCGCGACGTGGAGTGCCAGGCACTGGCCCGGGCCGTCAAGTGGCACGCCGAGCGGCGCATCCTGCTCAACGGCCGGCGGACGGTCGTCTTCGCCTAGCCGAGCCCGGCCGACTGCCGAGTCCGGCCCCCGGTGGAAAGGGTGCCCTCCGCCGTCGGCCACCGCCTACATCCGGCTCAGTGACGCCACCGAGAACAGCACGTCTCTGATCGCCCCGCGGTCGCCCACCTGGCCCGCCGCCGCCTCCTCCGGCGGAACGCGGCCTGCCGCGAGATGGCAGAACTCCACGCCGTCCAGGGCCACGTGGGCCACCTCGTGGTCGGCGGAACCGAGGGCGGCGGGGGAGTCGAGCGGGATGTGCCACTGGCCGCCGCCGTGGCCCTCGATCTCCAGACGGAGGCTGCGGCCGGGCCGGCCGGCGGTGACCAGGCCCTGGACCGGTTCGGCGAGACCGGCGCGGCGGCGGGCCGCGAGCGCGTCCGGGAGCAGCCCGGCGGCCCGTTCGATCAGCTGGTTGAGATGGCGGGGCGCGGGCGGCCCGTGGGGGTAGTTCACGGCGTCCGCGATGTCCTCCGCGTGCACCCAGCACTCGAACGCCCGGTCCAGCATCGCGTCCCGCAGCCGCAGTTCCACGCCCGCCCCGAACGCCACCCCGAGCTCCCCGGCACCGCCGTCGGCGCAGGACGCGGTCCGCACGATCGCGTGGGTCTGGTCCCGCCACGGGCCGCGCACCGACCGGGTGTGCGGGAAGCGCGCCTCCTTCCAGTACCTCTCCGTGCGGTCGGCCGGGGTCGCGACCGGGTCGTCCCCGCCGGTGTCGGCGGTGCCGGCGCCCTGGTGCAGCGGGTCCGCCAGGCCGAGCGCCACCGCGACCAGCCCGTCCACCGCCAGCAGGTGCGCGATCACCCCGGCGACCGTCGTACGGCGCCGCCGGGTCGCCTCGCCCTCGTACCACCGCAGCCGTACCGGCGCGTGCCACTCGGCGTCGCCGAAGTCCTGCAGCAGGGCGTCCAGGCGGGCCGTCTCCGCGTCGTAGGGCGCGACCCACTCGGGTACCGGGATGCGCGGCGGGCGCCGGTCCAGGCAGCCGTCCAGGACCCGGGTGCGCAGCCCCGGGTCGAGGTCGAGGCTCTCCGGGCGCTGCAACAGGCCGACCGCCTCGCGCAGTCGGCGCGCCTCGTCCGCGCAGGAGCCGCAGTCGCCGAGGTGCGCCTCGACGGCGGCGGCCTCCTCGGCCGAGCAGGCCGCCAGTGCCCAGGCACCGAGCAGCGCCTTGAGCACCGGGTGCTCCAGACGCGGCGGCGTCGCCGTGTCCCCCTCGTCATTCACGCCGTGCGTGTCCTCCCCCTCGGCACGGTCGGACGGCATCGTGGTGTGGGGCGCCGGAGGCGGCTGGTCAGGTCCGCGTCCGTCGCCTCGATGCCCGCCGTGGTCGGTGCGATCGGTGTGGTGGCCGGTGTGGTGCGTGTGGTCGTCGTCGTGCCTGTGGTCGGTGTGGTGGCCGCCGCGGCGGGCGGGGTGGTCGCCGCGCCCCTCGGTTCTTCCCTGGGACCCGCCGCGGCCGTCGTACGCCTCGTGCCGTCCCGCACCGGTCACGCCGCACCCCCGTACCCGGGCGGGGCGCCGGGGGCCGCGGAGTCGTGGGCGGTGGCCAGCAGCTGCAGGCCGAGGCGGAGGCGGCGACGCGCCTCGTCCTCGGTGATGGCGAGGTCGGCGGCCGCCTGGCGGTAGTCGCGGCGCTGGAAATAGGCCAGCTCCAGGGCGGCGCGCAGTGGGGCCGGCATCGACTGGACGATGTAGTCGGCGCGGGCCGCCACCGAGGCGTGCCGCACTCGGTGCTCCAGCTCCTCGGGGGTGCCGGGGCCGCCGAGGGCGAGGGCGGCGGTCCCGGTGGCACGCAGCCGCTGCACGGCGAGACGGTGGGTGAGGGCGGCGACCCAGGTGCGCAGGGGGCCCTGCCGGGGGTCGTAGGCGTCGGGGTGCTCCCAGACGTGGCGGAAGACCTCGCGGGTGACGCGGTCGGCGGCCTGTTCGTCTTCGAGCACCCGATGGGCGAGTCCGTGCACGAGTGAAGCGAAGCGGTCGTAGAACTCACCGAGGGCGGCTGCCTCGCCGCGGGCCAGCCGCTGCTGCATCGTGCGGTCCCAGCGGGCCGGTGTGTCCTTCGCCGCCATGTGAACCCCCTCACCCCGTGCCTGCGTCAAGCCTGCGTCCTCGGTCCCTCCGAATGTAGTCGGCACGTCCGAAAGCGCACGCCCCTTTGTCGCGATGTGCGCCCCCCGTGCGATCCGTGTCCGCCCTCGATCGAACCGGATCGAATACGACGGAAACAAGCCTCTTTCCTTTGGTTTCTGTTTTCCGGCTCGTGTTTCGGGGAACGGCCGCTGGGCAGCCGCGCTGCAAGGAGGCGAAGGGACCGCTTCCGTACCGGCGAGTGAAGGGCGTGGTGGTGGCTTTCAAGGTGACCTGCGGTGAGCAGGCCGGATGGGCCGTGCTCCAGGTGTCCGGGGAACTGGATCTGATGACCTCGCCGGTGCTGCGGCAGCGGGTGCACGACGAGGTGGCGGACGGGCGGCGACTGGTCGTCCTCGACCTGTCCGAGGTGCGCTTCTGTGACTCCAGCGGCATCGGCGTCCTGATCGCCGCCCGCCGGCTGCTGCGCAGTTGCCAGGGCCGCCTCCGGCTGGTCCTGCCGGCCCGGGGCGCGGTGGAGGGCTCGCACGTCAACCGGGTGCTCGGGGCGCTGGGCGTGCGGCGGCTGTTCGACGTGTACGTGGACGTGGAGGACGCGGTGGCCGAGGGGTCGGAGCCGCTGTCGGCGTAGCGCGAAGAGCCGGGGACGGGACGCGAGACACCGTGTTCCGTCCCGTCCCCGGCTCTTCGCCGTTGCCGGGGCGCCGGACTACGAGGGGCTGTTGTACCGCTCGATCATGTGCATGCTGTTGAAGGTCCAGCTGCCCGCGGGCGCCTCCCAGCTGTGCAGCGGCGAGTTGAGTGTGCCGTCCGCCTTGCTGGTCCAGGTGATGGTCTTGACCCTGCCGTCCGCGTATCCGTAGACGGTGGCGAGGTCGTCGCGGCCGTCGCCGTCGTAGTCGCCCGTGACGATCTTCATGCCGGAGCGGGTGTAGTTCCCGGCCGGGGTGCTCCAGATCTCCGTACGGTCGCCGAACGCCCCGTTGCCGTCGAGGGTGAACCGGATGACCGCGTCGTGGCCGTCGCCGTAGTCGTACCAGCTCACGATGTCGTCGTGGCCGTCGCCGTCGAAGTCACCGGAGTGGATGCTGGCCCGGTCGAAGTTCCAGCCCGTGCTGTTCCAGCCGTGGACGGGCTCGTTGAATCCGCCGTCGGCCTTGGCGAGGAAGGTGATGAGCTTCACCTCACCGCTGGCGTAGCCGTACAGCGTGCCGAGGTCGTCGCGGCCGTCGCCGTTGAAGTCGCCGGTGGTGAACTTCATGTTCGAGGCGGTCCAGCCGTCGGTGCGCTGGAACGAGGAGAACGGCGCGCTGAAACCGCCGACGGCGTTGGCGAGGAAGGTGTGCAGCTTGTCGCTGCCGTCGGCGTAGTCGTACCAGACGGCGATGTCGTCGCGGCCGTCGCCGTTGAAGTCGCCCGCGTTCGCGGTCATGCGCGAGAAGGTCCAGCCCGACGTGACCTTCCAGGAGTGCAGCGGGTTCTGGAAGGTGCCGTCCCCGTTGCCGAGCCAGGTCAGCAGCGCGACGTCCCCGTTGGCGTAGCCGTAGAAGGCGGCCACGTCCGCGATGCCGTCCCCGTTGAAGTCGCCGGTCAGCCGCTTCATGTTCTCGGCCCAGTAGTTGCCGGGGGCGGTGTACCACCCGTGCACGGGGCTGTCGAACCCGCCGTTGTCGGTGGCGAGGAAGGCGTGGATCTTGTCGCTGCCGTCGGCGTAGTCGTACCAGTCGGCCATGTCGCTGCGGCCGTCGCCGTTGTAGTCGTGGCGCGGCGCGCTGTTGCTGGACCACTTGGAGACGCCCTGGGCGTCTCGGACGACCAGGTCGCCGCCGGGCCGCAGGGTGGCGGTGCCGCCGGTGGCGGCGGTGGCGGACTGCCACAGGACGGTGGTGCCGGCGGCGTCGCGGACGACGAGGTTGCCGGTGGTGTCGAGCGCGGCGGTGGCGTCGGGGTGGCCCGCGGTGCCGGCGGACCACAGGGTCCTGCCGGCGGGGGAGACGACGGCCAGGTCGCCGTCGGTGCGCATGGTCAGCCGGACCCGGCCCGCGATCAGACTGTCGCCGGAGGACAGCCGCTGTCCGGCGGTGAGGCGGGAGGCCGGCATCGCGCCGATGTCGTCGACGCGGCCGGCGATGGCGCCGTTGCGGGTCTGGGCGGGGTCGGAGCCGAAGCAGCCGCCCTGCCAGGAGCGGCTGCCGACGCCGACGAGTTGCGGGGTGCCGCCGGTGACGCGGAGCAGCGGGGCTCCGGCGTCGCCCTTGCAGATCGCGTCGTCGGCCGTGGTGCCGTGGATGTCGACTTCGGTGGCGGTGACGGCTTCGACGGTGAAGGAGGCGGTGTGCAGGCCGGTGGGCGCCCACTCCGTCCTGGTGCGTCCGTAGCCGGGAACGGTGAGTGTGTCGCCCTGGGCCGTGGGGGTGGTGGAGACCTTGACCGGGGTGATGCCGGTGGCGGGCTGTGCGAGGCGGGCCAGGACCAGGTCGCGGCCGGGGCGGGGCACGAGGTCGACGATCTCGCTGACGTGTCCGCCGGTGGTGGTCAGGTCGGTGCGGCCGACGGTGGCGACGGTCTTCTCGGCCGGTGCGCCGGGGGCGAGTTCGCCGGAACCGCCGGTGAAGCAGGAGGCGGCGGTGAGGATCCACTGCGGGTCGACGAGAGCGCCGGTGCAGGCGTGCAGGGTGTCCTCCCCGTCGCCTATCTCCAGCCGTGCGGTGAAGGCGTAGCCGCCGTCCGTCACGGCGGGACCCGTGACGGCGTGCGCCGACGCCGGCAGTCCGGCGGTCAGCAGGGCGGCGGCCAGGAGGCCCGTCGCCATGGCGGTACGGCGTGGAACATGTCTGGTCATGAAGCGGTGTTCACTCCTGCCGATAAGTGACGATAAAGGGAAAGAGGAGCCGGGCGAGTGCGAACCGCTTCGCAGTCCGGCAAGGGCGGAGGGGATCTCGCGCGCCCGCCGCCGCATTTCTCGGAATCCGCGAAAGGGGGGCCGCGTCGGTCATCGCCCGTACCGGCCCGGATCGTCCGTCCCGTGGGCCGGGGGCCGGTTTCACTGCTTTCCGCTCGACCGCGGACCGCGCAATGGCGGACGGACCGCCGTGTCCCCGGACGTGGCAGTCTTCTCTCATCGCCGGACATCCCCCCTTGTGTCCAGACGGCGAGCACCGAAATGCAGTGAGCTCGAACGTCTTCACCCTACACACGTAACTCCGGGGTCCGGCGGACGGGTTCGAGGGGCGTTATCACGCCATGTCCGAAAACCTTTCCCGCAGCCGGTACTTGAGCACCTTCCGCAGGGTTTCATTGCGCGGCAGGGCGTCCACCACTTCCAGTTGCTCCGGCAGTTTGTGCACCGACAGACCGCGCGCCCGCAGATACGACGTCACCGTGTCGAGGGTCACCGCGTCCGCCCCGTCGGGCTGTTCGACCACCGCGCAGACGCGCTCCCCGCGGTCGGGGTCGGGCAGGCCGATCACCGCGGTGTCGGCGATGTCCGGATGGGCGCACAGCAGGTCCTCGATCTCCTTGGCCGAGATGTTCTCGCCCTTGCGGATGATCACGTCCTTGCGGCGGCCGGTGAGGACGAGGTGGCCGGTGGCGGTGAGGTGTCCGAGGTCCCCGGTGCGCAGGAATCCGTCCGCGTCGAAGACCTCCGCCGACTGGGCGGGGTCCAGATAGCCCCGGCAGACCGCTTCGCCGCGCAGCCGCACCTCCCCGTCCACGATCCGGATCTCCATGGACTCCGGCGGCCGTCCCTCGGTGGTCGCGAGGTGCTCCGCGGTGTCGTCGGGCGACCCCATGGTGATCATCGGGACTTCGGTCATGCCGTACCCATGGGTGAGCTGGACGCCCATCTCCCGGACGACGGCGTGGTACAGCTCGGGCGGCTTCGGCGCCCCGCCGCCCGCGAGCAGCCGGAGGGAGGGAACGGCCTTCTCGCCCGGCGGCAGTTTGCGCTGCTCGGCGAGGAACATCGAGTAGAACGCGGTGGAGCCGCCGGCCACCGTCACCCCGTGGCGCCGGTACTCCGGCAACGCGTCCGGCAGCGCGAAGTGCTCGAACAGCACCGCCGGGAAGCCGTACAGCAGCAGCATCACCGTGTAGTCGGGGCCGCCGATGTGCGCGTAGGGGAACGCCACCGAGCCGACGTCGTCGGCGGACAGCCGCAGCGCGTGGGCGAGGCAGGCGCCGCCGGCGATCAGTGAGCGGTCGGTGTGCAGCACGCCCTTGGGGTCGGAGGTGGTCCCGGACGTCCAGTAGATCCAGCGGACCGAGGTGCCGTCGCGGGGCGGGGCGGGCAGCGCGTCCGGGTCGCCGTCCGGGAGGGCGTCGTACGCCTCGAAGACCCCCCGGGCGCCCAGCCGCCGGGCCATCTCCGTGTGGTCGAAGCCCCGCCAGACACCCGGCACCGCGAAGTACTCCGCCCGCGACTCGCGCAGCGCGAAGCCGACCTCGCGGTCCCGGTAGAAGGGGATGACCGGTGACTGCACGGCGCCCAGGCGGGCCAGGGCGAAGACCAGGACGACGGTCTCGATGCGGGTGGGCAGCTGCCAGGCGACCACCGTGCCGGGGCGCACCCCCATGGCGTACAGGCCGGCCGCGGTGCGCTCGGCGCGGGTTCGCAGGCCGTCGAAGGTGACGGTCCGGTCCTTCTGGAGCAGGACGGGCCGGTCCGGGGTGAGCCGGGCGCGGCGGTCCAGCAGGTCCCACAGTGTGCGGGCGGTGCCCAGGGAGTGCGGGGTCTCGTTCACGGGTGCCCCCTGCTTGGCTGACGACTCGTCAGGTGCCATGCTATCTGACGAGTCGTCAGATAGTGAGACAGGACTCGTCAAGGAGCACTCCTCAGGGAGAACTCCTCAGAGAGAACCGTCAGCTACCCACGGTCCGGCGGAGGCCAGCCATGGAGACCGAACTGCCCCGTGTCGTCAGCGTCGACGACCACGTGATCGAGCCCGCGCACCTCTTCGACACCTGGCTGCCCGCCAAGTACCGCGACCGCGGCCCCCGGCCGCTGACCGCCGGGATCGGCGAACTCGCCTACATCGGCGGCAAGTACCAGATCACCATGGACCCCGACGGCCCGCCCACCGACTGGTGGGTCTACGAGGACCTGAAGTTCCCGTACAAGCGCAACATCGCCGCCGTCGGCTTCGACCGCGACGAGATGACCCTGGAGGGCATCACCCGCCAGGAGATGCGGCGCGGCTGCTGGGACCCCAAGGCGCGCCTCGCCGACATGGACCTCAACCACGTCGAGGCCTCCCTGTGCTTCCCCACCTTCCCCCGCTTCTGCGGGCAGACCTTCGCCGAGGCGCACGACAAGGAGGTCGCCCTCGCCTGCGTCCGCGCCTACAACGACTGGATGGTCGAGGAGTGGTGCGGCGACAGCGGCGGCCGGCTCATCCCGCTCTGCCTGGTCCCGCTGTGGGACGTGGCGCTGGCCGTCGAGGAGATCCGGCGCAACGCCGCGCGCGGGGTGCGGGCCGTGACCTTCTCCGAGATCCCCACCCATCTCGGGCTGCCGTCCATCCACTCCGGCTACTGGGACCCCTTCTTCGCGGTCTGCCAGGACACCGGCACGGTGGTCAACATGCACATCGGCAGCAGCTCCCAGATGCCCGCCGCCTCCCCCGACGCCCCGCCGGCCGTCCAGGCGTCGCTCAGCTTCAACAACGCCATGGCCTCGATGACGGACTTCCTCTTCAGCGGGGTGCTGGTGCGCTTCCCGAAGCTCATCCTCGCCTACTCGGAGGGCCAGATGGGCTGGATACCGTACGCGCTCGAACGCGCCGACGACGTCTGGGAGGAGCACCGCGCCTGGGGCGGCGTCCGCGACCTGATCCCCGAACCGCCCTCCACGTACTACTACCGGCAGATCTACTGCTGCTTCTTCCGCGACAGGCACGGCGTCGCCTCGCTGGACACCGTCGGCCGGGACAACGCGACCTTCGAGACCGACTACCCGCACGTCGACTCGACCTTCCCGCACACCAAGGAGGTCGCCCTGGACCATGTGAAGGGCCTCGACGACGAGACGGTGTACAAGCTGATGCGCGGCAACGCGATCCGCATGCTCGGCCTCGGCCTCGACGGCAACCCGGCCCGCTGATGGAACTGGCCGGCACCCCCGAGGAGGAGGAGTTCCGGGCCCGGCTGCGCGCCTGGCTCCGCGCGGTGCTGCCCACGCTGCCGCCCGAGCCGCCGCCCGACGACTGGCCCGCCCGCCGCGCCTACGACCTCGGCTGGCAGCGGCGGCTGTACGACGCCGGGTACGGCGAGGTGCACTGGGACGCCCCGCCGGCGGTACGGCTGGTCTTCCTGGAGGAGACGGAGCGGGCGGGCGCGCCCTACGTCGGCGCCAACTTCGTCGGGCTGCTGCACGCCGGCCCGACCGTCGCCGCCGAGGGCACCGACGCGCAGCGGGCCCGCTGGCTGCCGCCGATCCTGCGCGGCGAGGAGGTGTGGTGCCAGGGCTTCAGCGAGCCGGACGCTGGGTCCGACCTCGCCGCCCTGCGCACCCGCGCCCGCCGCGACGGGGACGTCTACCGGGTCTCCGGGTCGAAGATCTGGACCTCGCACGCCGAGGTCGCCGACTGGTGCGAGCTGCTGGTGCGCACCGACCCGGCCGCCGGGAAGCACCACGGCATCACCTGGCTGGCCATGCCCATGGACGCGCCCGGCATCACCGTACGGCCGCTGCGGACGCTCGCCGGGTCCGCCGAGTTCGCCGAGGTGTTCCTCGACGACGTGCCGGTGCCGGTCGCCAACCGGGTGGGCGAGGAGAACGACGGCTGGCGGGTCACCCAGGTGACGCTGTCCTTCGAGCGGGGTACGGCCTTCGCGGGCGAGGTCGTCGCCTGCCGCCGCGTCCTCACCGAACTGGCCCGCGCGGCGCGGCGCAACGGCCGCTGGGACGACCCGGCGCCGCGCCGCCGACTGGGCGCCCTGGACGCCGAGTTCCGGGCGCTGTGGCGGCTCGTGCAGTGGAACGTCAGCGAGGCTGCGGCAGGTGTCCCGGGAGTGGGCGGCTCGGTCTTCAAACTGCGCTACTCGCACGCCCGGCAGGAGCTGTACGAGGCCGCCGCCGAGGTCCTGGGCGACGACGCGCTCGACCTCGACCGGCCCTGGGTGCGCGACCGCCTGTCCGCCCTCTCGTACACCATCGCCGCCGGGACCTCCCAGATCCAGCGGACCATCGTGGCGCAGCGGATTCTCGGGCTGCCGAAGGGACGGTAGAGGCAGGTGCGTTTCCGACTGAGCGACGAACAGCGGGACTTGCGGGACAGCATGCGCGCGCTGCTGACCCGGCGCTTCCCCGCCGAGGCGCTGCGGGCCGCCGTGGCCGAACCCCGCCTCGACCGCGGCCTGTGGCGGGAACTGGGTGCCGCCGGCTTCTTCGCCCTGCGCCTGCCGGAGTCCGGGGGCGGCGTCGGCCTCGGCCTCCCGGAGGCCGCCCTCGCCTTCGAGGAGGCGGGCCGCGCCCTGTTGCCCGGCCCCCTCGTCCCCACCCACCTCGCCGCCGGCCGTGTCCCCGGGGCGGCGACCGGGGAGACGGTGGTGACAGCGGTGGACGGGGGGCTGGTGGAGTGGCTGGAGGAGGCGGACGTGGTGGTGGGGGCGGACGGGGTGATGGGTTCTTACGGGGTGGCGGGTTCTTACGGGGCGACGGGGTCGGAGGTGGTGTCGGGGGCGGGCGGGGCACCGGGGTCACGGGACGAACCGGCCGTGGAACAGGTACCGGGCGTGGAACGACAAGTACCGGGCGTGGGACGGGTACCCGCGGCGGGCGGCTCCGGTGCCCGCGGGCCGCTCGGGGCCGTACCGCTGCGGTCCGTGGACCCGCTGACGCCCTTGCACCGGGTGCCGGGGACGGCGGGGGGCGCGGGCGCGGCGGCCGGTTCGGGCGCCGGCCCCGGAGCGGGGGAGGCCGGCGCCGGTCGGGCCGCCGGGTCCGGTTTCGGCGCGGGTCCCGTCGCCGTGCTGCTGTCCGCCGCCGAGCAGGTCGGGTCGGCCGGCCGGGTGTGCGAGCTCGCGGTGGGGTACGCGCGGCACCGGGAGCAGTTCGGGCGGCCGATCGGGACGTTCCAGGCGGTCCAGCACCTGTGCGCCGAGATGTTCGCGCGGGTGGAGACGGCCCGGGTGGCCGTGTACGCGGCGGCTGTGACCGGCGACCCCCTGGACATCGCCGCCGCGCGCCTGCTGGCCGACGAGGCCGCCGTACGCGGTGCGCGGGACTGCGTGCAGGTGCACGGCGGCATGGGGTTCACCTGGGAGGCGGAGATCCACCTGCACCTCAAGCGCGCCTGGGTGCGTGCCCGGCGTGGCGGCGGCCGCACGGAGAGTGAGGAGGCGCTCGCGGCGGGGCTGGTGCGGGCGGGGGGCGGCTAGCGCCGGCCGCCGCCCTGGGCTGGGGTGGCGGGGGTGGCGGCCGGCCGACGCTCCCGAGCCGGGGCCAAAGGTGTCGCGGATCGTGGCATTCCGTCATCACGCACCGTAGTGGGCCGCCGAGACCGGGTTGTGTCCTTACCGTGCCCCGTCACGTCCTGGAGTCGTGGAGTGGCTCCGGTACCTTCGGGGGATGCGAGTGGTTCCCGGTGCGTGGCGAGCCGGTGTTGCCTGTTCGACTCCCCCCGCGGGGCGTCGCACAGTATGCCGCACGGGTACTCCTTCGCGCTGGAATATGCCTGAAGCGCTTGTTGGGGTGACACAACGTCAACCATCCTGTGCGGTAAGGGATTCACGGTCCGTCACCCCGCTTCCCGCTGTTGTTCTGCGCATGCGGAAAATGGCTACGATCGTGGCCCTCGTCGTCACGGTGTTCGTGTGTCGCGCGTGGTTCGCGTGGCGTGCGCCCGTGTGTCCGCCGGTTCGGATGGTGTGAGCGGTGCAGGTGCTTCAAGTGCAGCTGGAGATCCGGCCCGACCCCGCTGAGGTGGGGCGGGCCCGGAAGTGGGCCCGTTCGCGCCTGGCCGGGTCCGGTATGGGTGACGATGACCCCCTCGCCGAGACGCTGGTCCTGCTCGTCTCCGAACTCGTCACCAACGCCGTGGTGCACACCGGCCGTCCGGCGGTGCTGCGGCTGAGCCTCCCGGCGTCGGACGCGGCGTCGGACCCGGCGAAGGGTGCGGTCACCGTGCGCCTTGAGGTCACCGACCGCAGCGAGCGGGTGCCGGTGCCCCGCTGTGCCAACGGCGACGCGACCGGCGGCCGGGGGCTGGCCCTCGTCGACTGCCTCGCCGACCGCTGGGGATGGAACGTCGAGGGAGCGGGCAAGCGCATCTGGTGCGAGCTGGACCGCTGCGCCGCGTCCGACGCCATGACGGCGGTCGGCGGCAGTGTGGGGCGCCCGGAGGCGGCGTGCGGCGCGTACGAGCCGTACCAGGGGTGCGGGGGCGTCGAGGGGCTCGCCTACGAGGCTGTGTGACCCGCTGGGGCGCGGGGTCGCAGGGAGCGCTGCCGGTCCGTCAGGAGCCCCGGGTCGTGCGCCCGGACGTGCTTCCGTGCGCGCCCGTGGTGAATCGGACCAACCCCCACAAACTTCCGACCCCCTGTTGACGAGACGTGTCCGTTTGATCACGCTTGTGGTCAGCGATTCGCCGCGAGGGGACGACGAGGGGCTCGGTGACGGAGACCCTCGACGAGTGTGGGTCGTGGATTCGGCGCCGTCCCGGCTCAGGGCCGAGGGGGAGCGGGGCGGGTGCGCCGAAGCCGGTCGGGCGGTGCGCGGTGCCGTGCTCGGGGCGGGCGCGGCGCGCCGCCGGCCGGAGGCCGGAACGTCCCGGCGGAAGGCTTCGGGGGCTTCGGGGGGAGCTTCCGAGGGGGGCTTGGGGAGAGCCCCTGGGGGGCCTTCCGCCGGGATCCGCCGGCATCCCGCGGGGGTTCCCGTGCGATCCGGGCGGGCGGACGCGGTCTCGTGCCGTCGGGGGTCGCCGGGGGCGGGGCCGGGTTGCGGGACGGCTACCGGCGCTCGCGTCCCGCCGGGGGCGGGCCGGGCTGCGGGACGGCCGCCGGCGCTCACGTCCCGCCGGGGGCGAGGCGCGGCTACAGGACGGCCACCGGGGCCACCGGCGCTCCCGTGCCGCCGGCGAACGGCTCGGGCGTCGCCGACAGCAGGAAGGCGTACCGGCCACTCTCTCCACAGGCTGTGGACAACTCCTCCAGGTTCCAGTTCTGACCCTGCATCATCCCCATCTCCACCAGGTCCAGGGCGTGCACCGGCAGCCACAGGTCCTCGATCTCCGGGGGGAAGATCTCGAAGGTCAGCGTGTCGTTGGCGACCGCCGCCACATCCCGGGCGTGGAACCACTCGGGGGTGCGGACCGACAGGCCGGGCGACGGATACCCGTAGGCGTGCCGGTCGCCCGCCAGGAGCACCCGGACCTGCCCCGTCCGTACGAGGACGATGTCGCCGGCGCGCACCCGCGTACCGGCGAGTTCCTCGGCCGCCGCCAGGTCGCCCGGGGTGACCGCGTGGCCGCCGGGCAGCCGCTCCACGCCGTGTGCCCGGGCCACGTCCAGCAGTACCCCGCGCGAGACGATGTGGCGCGGCTTGTCGATCCCGGCGAAGGCGGCGCCGGCGTGCGCGGTGATCAGCTCCGCCGGGCGGCCGTTGTAGAGGCGGCCCGAGTGCGAGACGTGGCTCAGCGCGTCCCAGTGGGTGCCCGCCTGCAGGCCCATCGTCACCGCGTCGTCGCTGCACGCCACCGTGCCCGGACCGAACAGCTCCTGGTTGATCTGCACCATGGCGTGCAGGGGGTTGACCCGGCCCGGGATCACACCGGTCTGGACGCCGTCCTCCCGCAGCGGGAGGGCGAGCGCGACGCGTCGGCCGGTGCGGACCTCGGCCGCCGCCGCGCGCACCACCTCGTCGGTGATCAGGTTCAGCGTGCCGATCTCGTCGTCGGCGCCCCAGCGGCCCCAGTTGTTGACGCGCTCGGCGATTGCGTGGAACTCGGCCGGAAGTGTCATCCGGTGCCTCCCCGGGGCTTGTCCTCGCGCGGCTGACCGGTCATAAAATCTAACGGTCCGTCAGATTCTGCGGGAAGGGGCCGGACGTGGGGAACTTCTTGGCCGGCAAGGTCGTGGCCGTGACCGGGGCGGGGCGCGGCATCGGACGGGCGGTGGCCCTCGCCGCGGCGGCCGAGGGCGCCCGCGTCGTCGTCAACGACCACGGCGTCGCCGTGGACGGGGCGGCACCGTCCAGCGAGGTGGCCGAGGCGGTCGTGAAGGAGATCGCCGCGGCGGGCGGCGAGGCCGTCGCGGTCGCCGACGACATCTCGACGATGACCGGCGGGCAGCGGGTCGTGGACACCGCCCTGGCCTCCTACGGGCGCCTCGACGGGGTCGTCTGCGTCGCCGGGATCCTGCGCGAGCGGATGCTGTTCAACATGACCGAGGAGGAGTGGGACCCCGTCGTCGCCACCCACCTCAAGGGCACCTTCACCGTCTTCCGCGCCGCCTCCGCCGTGATGCGCGCCCAGCGGTCCGGGACCCTCATCGGCTTCACCAGCGGCAACCACCAGGGATCGGTGTCGCAGGCCAACTACAGCGCCGCCAAGGGCGGCGTCATCTCCCTCGTGCGCAGCGCCGCCCTCGGCCTCCACAAGTACGGGGTGACCGCGAACGCGGTGGCCCCGGTCGCCCGTACCCGGATGTCCGCGAACGTCCCCGTCGAACTCGCCGAGATGGGGGAGCCGGAGGACGTGGCCGCGCTGGTGACCTACCTGCTGTCCGACCGGGCCCGGGAACAGGGCGTGACCGGACAGGTGTACACGATCGCGGGCGCGAAGCTGGCGGTGTGGGCGCAGCCGCGTGAGCTGCGCGCCGCCTACGCCGACGGCTCCTGGTCCGCCGAGCGGATCGCGGAGGTGCTTCCCGGGTCCGTGGGGGTGGATCCGATGCCGCTGCTGGAGCGGGTGAAGGAGATGGAGCGCGCGGCGAGGGAGGGGGCTCGGCCGAACGCCTCCTGAGGCGGGGCGGGTTGTGCGTCGGCGGGTGCGGGACGCGTCGTGGTCGATCGCGCGGTTCCCCGCGCCCCTGAAGGAGTTGGAGTGAGCGTGGAGTTCGAAGTCGACCCTGCTGACGAGGACCTTCGTGCCGAGGCCCGGGCGTGGCTCGCCGAGCACGTGCCCCACGCCGCCGGCCGGCGGAGCTGGGAGCGCACGCTCGGCGCCGCCGGGTGGGTCGGGATCGGGTGGGGGGAAGGGGGCTACGGCAACCGGGTGGCCTCGCTCGGCGGGCAGGTGGCCTGGGCGGAGGAGTACGTGCTATCCGGGGCGCCCGGGCGGTGCGGGCACATCGGGGAGAACCTGCTGGCACCGACACTGCTCGCGCACGGGACACGGGAGCAGAAGGAGCGGTTCCTGCCGCCCATCGCCGCGGGCGAGGAACTGTGGTGCCAGGGCTACAGCGAGCCGGAGGCCGGGTCCGACCTCGCCGGGGTGCGCACCCGGGGCGAACCGCAGCCGGACGGGACGTACCGGGTCACCGGGCAGAAGATCTGGACGTCGCTCGCCCGGGACGCCGACTGGTGCTTCGTGCTGGCCCGGACCGACCCCGGCTCCCGGCGCCACCACGGGCTGAGCTTCCTGCTCGTCCCGATGGACCAGCCCGGCCGCATCGAGGTCCGGCCGATCCGGCAGATGACCGGGACCAGCGACTTCAACGAGGTGTTCTTCGACGGCGCCCGCGCCGAGCAGCGCGTCGGCGCCGAGGGCGACGGGTGGCGGGTCGCGATGAGCCTGCTCGGCTTCGAACGCGGGGTGTCCACACTGGCCCAGCAGATCGGGTTCGCCGAGGAACTGCGGCAGGTGGTGCGGACCGCCGTGGCCAACCGGACCGCCGCCGACCCCGTCGTGCGCGACCGGCTCGTCGAACTGTGGGGCGAACTGCGGGCCATGCGGTGGAACGCGCTGCGCACCCTCGGCAGTTCCCCGTCCCCCGGAGCACCCAGCGTGGCCAAGCTGCTGTGGGGCGGCTGGCACCAGCGGCTCGGGGAGGTGGCCGTGCGGGTGCGGGGGGCCGGCGCGGGCGTCGGACCGGTCGACTGGTCGGCCGCCGCGCCGTACGAACTCGACGACGTCCAGCACCTGTTCCTGTTCTCCCGGGCCGACACGATCTACGGCGGCTCGGACCAGATCCAGCGCACGATCATCGCCGAGCGGGTGCTCGGCCTGCCCAGACAGCCCAGGCAGTAGGGAGACGGCCGTGATGCGAGGCGTGGTGTTCGACGGGCGGCGGGTCGAGGTCGCCGACGACCTCGGCGTACGCGAGCCCGGCCCCGGGGAGGTACGGGTCGCCGTCGCGGCGGCCGGGCTGTGCCACAGCGACCTGTCGGTGATCGACGGGACGATCCCCTTCCCGGTGCCCGTGGTGCTCGGGCACGAGGGGGCGGGCGTCGTGGAGGCGGTGGGGGCCGGGGTGACGCACGTCGCCGCCGGGGACCACGTGGCGCTGTCCACGCTCGCCAACTGCGGGGCCTGCGCGGAGTGCGACCGGGGACGGCCCACCATGTGCCGGCGGTCCATCGGACGCCCCCAGCGGCCCTTCACCCGGGCGGGCCGGCCGGTGTACCAGTTCGCCGCCAACTCCGCCTTCGCCGAGCGGACCGTCGTCAAGGCGGTGCAGGCGGTACGGATACCACCGGAGATCCCGATGGCGTCGGCCGCGCTCATCGGGTGCGCGGTGCTGACCGGGGTGGGCGCCGTCCTCAACCGGGCCCGGGTGGACCGCGGCGACAGCGTGCTGGTGATCGGGGCGGGCGGGGTCGGACTCAACGTGATCCAGGGGGCGCGGCTCGCGGGCGCGCTGCGGATCGTCGCCGTGGACGCCAACCCGGCGAAGGCCGAGGCCGCCCGCCGGTTCGGCGCCACCGACTTCCTGACCTCGGTGGACGAGGTGCGCGAGATCCTGCCGCACGGCGTCGACCACGCCTTCGAGTGCGTCGGCCGCGTCGAACTGATCCGCGCCGCCGTGGACCTCCTCGACCGGCGCGGCCAGGCGGTGCTGCTCGGGGTGCCGGACGCCCATGCCGAGGCCCGCTTCCTCGTCTCCTCCCTCTTCCTCGACAAGGCCGTCCTCGGCTGCCGCTACGGCTCCTCCCGGCCCCAGCGCGACATCGCCCTCTACGCCGGCCTGTACCGGGCCGGGCGGCTGCTCCTGGACGAGCTGGTGACCGCCACGTACCCGGTCGAGGACTTCGCGAAGGCCCGCGCCGACGCGGAGGCGGGCCGGGTGGCGCGGGCGGTGCTCACGTTCTGACGGCCCTGCCTTGCGTCTCGCACCGTCCGGACCCTTCCCATCTGACGGTCCGTCAGTTTCAATGGAGGGGTGATGGGACACGCAGGAGCGGCCGCCGCCGCCGTCCGGCACCTCCGACCGGTCTCGGCCGCACCGCCGGCCGGGACCGCACCCCCGGTCGAGCCGCCGCCGCGCCCGCGGCTGCGGTGCGTCGGCGAGGACGAGCGGGCGGCCGTCGACCAGGGCGAGTTCCGCCGGGTGCTGGGCCACTTCGCGACCGGTGTCACGGTGATCACCGCCCCCGCCGCACCGGACGAGCCGGCCCCCGCCGGCTTCGCCTGCCAGTCCTTCACCTCCCTCTCCCTCGACCCACCCCTCGTCGCCTTCATGGTCGGCCGCACGTCCACGACCTGGCCGCGCATCGCCCGGGCGGGCGTCTTCTGCGTCAACGTGCTCGGCGCCGCACAGGGTGACCTCTGCCTGGCCTTCGCCCGCAGCGGCACGGACAAGTTCACCGGCGTCGCCCACGACCCGGCCCCCGTCACCGGCTCCCCCCGCCTCACCGGCGCCGCCGCCTGGATCGACTGCGTGGTCCACGCCGTCCACACCGGCGGCGACCACCTCGTCGTCGTGGGCCGCGTCAGCGCCCTCGGCGCCGACGACGACACCGCGCCGCTCCTCTTCCACCGGGGCCGCTTCCGGCGGTTCGGCGACCGGTGATCGGCGAGTGCGTGTCACCGGCGTCCGCGCCGGCCTGCGCCTTCCGGCCCGCGCGGTGACACGTACCCGCCGATGGCCGGCCCCGGTACACGGGCCTCAGGCCGTCGCCGCGAGGGGCGGCGCCGGGCGGCGGCGGATGACCAGGGCCATCAGGGCCGCCGCCGCGCACAGCGCGCCCGAGGCGTACCAGACGACGTCGTAGGAGCCGAAGACGTCGCGGGCGACGCCGCCGAGGAACGCCACCAGGGCCGCCCCGACCTGGTGCGAGGCGAGGACCCAGCCGAAGACGATGGCGCTGTCGTCGCCGTAGTGCTCACGGCACAGCGCGAGGGTCGGCGGGACCGTGGCCACCCAGTCGAGGCCGTAGAAGACGATGAAGAACACCATCGGCGGGTGGACCGTCGGCGCCAGCAGCAGCGGGAGGAACAGGAGGGAGACGCCGCGCAGGGCGTAGTACACCGCCAGCAGGCGGCGCGGCTCGAAGCGGTCGGTGAACCAGCCGGAGGCGATCGTGCCGACCACGTCGAAGAC
Organism: Streptomyces sp. bgisy159; assembly: GCF_057707805.1. Classification (NCBI taxonomy): domain Bacteria; kingdom Bacillati; phylum Actinomycetota; class Actinomycetes; order Kitasatosporales; family Streptomycetaceae; genus Streptomyces; species Streptomyces sp. bgisy159. The sequence continues at coordinate 145,807 of NZ_JBYIQX010000011.1, forward strand.
CCCGATCACCGCCAGCAGCGACGCCGCCGCCGTCACCGGCATCCCGTGGTCGTGGGCGGCCGGCACGAAGTGGGTCTGGATCAGGCCGTTCGTCGACGCGCCGCAGATCGCGAAGGTGCCCGCCAGCAGCCAGAAGGGGCCGGTGCGCACCGCCGACAGCAGCACCCGCACCGCGCGCGTCGCCGCCCCCGCCACCGGGGCCGGCTTCGGGACGAACTCCGTCGAGCCGTACGGCTTCAGGCCCACGTCGGCCGGGTGGTCGCGCAGCAGCAGCCACACGAACGGCACCACCGCGAGCGCGGCCAGCGACACCGTGACCGCCGCCGGACGCCAGTCGTAGCGGGTCACCATCCACGACAGCAGCGGCAGGAAGATCAGCTGGCCGGAGGCGGAGGCGGCCGTCAGGATGCCGCTGACCAGGCCCCGGCGCTCGGTGAACCAGCGGTTGGTGACCGTCGCCGCGAAGGCCAGCGCCATCGACCCCGCGCCGAGGCCCACCAGCACACCCCAGCACAGCATCAGCTGCCAGGCCGCCGTCATCCACACCGTCAGGCCCGAGCCCAGCGCGATCACCGTCAGGGCGACGGCGACCACCCGGCGGATGCCGAAGCGGTCCATCAGGGCCGCCGCGAACGGCGCGGTCAGCCCGTACAGCGCCAGGTTCACGGAGACGGCCGCCCCGATCGTGCCGTGCGACCAGCCGAAGTCCGCCTGCAGCGGGTCGATGAGCAGTCCGGGCAGCGAGCGGAAGGCGGCAGCGCCGATGATCGTGACGAACGTGACGGCGGCGACGAACCACGCCCGGTGCACGCGCCGTCCCCGGCGCCGCCCCTCGACGCCGTCCGTCCCTGCTGGTGCTTCGGTTGTCTGGGTCACGCCATAGAGCTTCCGGTCCGCCGCCCCGCGCGACGAGTGGCCCGATGGACAGGGTTCGCTAGGATCGGGCCATGGACCGTGAGCCCGGGTACCGTCCCCACCGCGTCGTCGTCCTCGCCCTCGACGGACTGCTCCCCTTCGAACTGGGCATCCCGCACCGCATCTTCGGCCGCCCCCGCGACGCCCTGCGGCGCCCCCTGTACGAGGTGGTGACCTGCTCCGTCCGCCCGCCGGGCCCCGTCGAGACCGACGCCGACTTCGCCGTCCACGTCGCCCACGGCCCCGAGGCCCTCGCCACCGCCGACACGGTGATCATCCCGGCGTCCTACGAACTCGGCCCGGTCCACGACGACGGCGTCCTCACCGACGAACTGGCCGCCGCCCTCGCCCTGATCCGGCCCGGCACCCGGCTCGCCTCCATCTGCACCGGCGTCTACGTCCTGGCCGCCGCCGGACTCCTCGACGGCCGGCCCGCCACCACCCACTGGGCCGACGCGGACCGGCTCCAGCGCATGTTCCCCCGTGTCAGGGTCGACCCCGACGTGCTGTTCATCGACGACGGCGACGTCCTCACCTCGGCCGGCGTCGCCGCCGGCATCGACCTGTGCCTGCACATGGTGCGCCGCGACCACGGCACCGCCGTCGCCAACGACGTCGCCCGCCGCACCGTCGTACCGCCGCACCGCGACGGCGGGCAGGCGCAGTACATCGAACGGCCGGTGCCCGACCCCCAGCAGGCCACCACCACCGCGGCCCGCGCCTGGGCGCTCGGCCGGCTGCACGAGCCGATCCAGCTGCGCGACATGGCCGCGCGGGAGGCGATGTCCGTACGGACCTTCACGCGCCGCTTCCGCGAGGAGACCGGCGTCAGCCCCGGCCAGTGGCTCACCCAGCAGCGCGTGGAACGCGCCCGGCACCTGCTGGAGACCACCGGCCTGTCCGTCGACCAGGTCGCCCGGGACGCGGGCTTCGGCACCGCCCAGTCGATGCGCCAGCACCTCCAGGCGGCGCTGGGGGTGACGCCGACGGCGTACCGGCGGACGTTCCGGGCGGGCGCCGGACCTGCCGGACAGCCTGTGCCGCGACGGGACCCGGGTGCCAGAGTGGGGGACACCACGTCCTCGTAGAGCAGGAGATCGTCCGGCATGGCCGTCATCCACCACACCGTTCTCAGACCGAGCAAGCTGGAACTGCTCGCCGCCTGGCTGCCCTCCCGGCCGTGGTACCGCGGCGGCGCGGCCGGGCCCGAGCTGGTGAAGTCCGGCGGGTTCCGGCTGGACGACCCGGAGGGCGAGGTCGGCATCGAGTTCATGGTGGTCACGGACGTCTCCGGGCCCGAACCGGTCCCGTACCTGGTCCCCCTGACCTACCGCGGGGCCCCGCTCGACGGGGCCGAGCACGCCCTGGTCGGCACCATGGAGCACGGCGTCCTGGGCCGCCGCTGGGCCTACGACGGCTGCCACGATCCGGTACTGGCCGCCCAGCTGACGGCGCTGCTGGAGGGCCGGGCGCAGGCCCAGGACCAGAACACCAGCGATCTGCCCGACCGCGAGATCACCGCGTCCTACGACGGTGCGGGCCCCCTCGGCGACGCGGTGACCCCTGCCGTCGCGGACGACGAGGACGGCACCGAGCTGACCGTGTCCGAGGACGTGGTCCTGCGCCTGCGGAGGACGCCCCGCGCCACCCCGGAGGGCGCGCCCGTCCTCCCGCAGGGGGCGATCGGCCATGTCACCGGCGCGTGGCAGCAGCCTGACGGCACCCACGCCCGGGGGCTGTTCGCCGTGCTCCGCCCACGAGCCTGAGACGGTCCCCGCGACGGGCGCGCGGGCGGCGGGAGTTGCGAGCCCCGCGGCCCGGGCGGGCGTCAGCGGCCCCGGAAGTCCGGTGAGCGGCGTTCGGTGAAGGCGTGCAGGCCCTCCTGGGCGTCGTGGGTCGTCATGTTGATCTCCTGGGCGGCCGCCTCCGCCGCGAAGGCCGTGGCGCGGTCGGTGTCGAGGGAGGCGTTGACGAGGTGCTTGGTGAGGGCGAGGGCCCGGGTGGGGGCGGTGGCGAGGCGGGCCGCCCATGCCTGGGCCGCCTTCGCCAGCTCGCCGTCCGGGACCGCCCGGTTGACCAGGCCCAGGCGTTCGGCGTCGGGTGCGGTGAGCGCGTCGCCGAGGAACATCAGCTCCTTCGCGCGGTGCGGGCCGACGAGGCGGGGCAGCAGGTACGCCCCGCCCGCGTCGGGGACCAGGCCCCGGCGGACGAACACCTCGATGAACCGCGCCGAGTCGGCGGCCAGCACCAGATCGCAGGCGAGTGCGAGATGCGCGCCGAGCCCGGCCGCCGTCCCGTTCACCGCCGCGATCACCGGCTTCTCGCAGTCCAGGACGGCGGAGATCAGGCGCTGGGCGCCCAGCCGGAGGGTGCGGGCGACGTCACCGGCCACGCGTGCGGCCTCGGTCACGCGTGCGGCCTCGGTCACGCGTCCGGCCCCGGCCGCCGGGCTCGCGCCCCGCACGCCCCGCAGGTCCGCCCCCGCGCAGAACCCCCGCCCCGTCCCCGTCAGGACGACCACCCGGACGTCCGGGTCGGCCGACGCGGCGGTCAGCAGCGCGATCAGCCCGTCGCGCATGGCGGGGGTGAGGGCGTTGAGCGCCTCGGGCCGGTCGAGGGTGATGTGGGTGATGCCGCCGTCGGTGGTGGTCCGCACCCCGGCGGTCACCGGCACACCGCCAGCGCGTCCAGCGCCACCGCGCCCTGCCCGCGGTCCAGGACCATCAGCGGGTTGATGTCCAGCTCGGCGAGCAGACCGTCCAGTTCGAGGGCCATGCGCTGGACGCGCAGCACCACCTCGACCAGGGCGTCGGTGTCCGCCGGGGGACGGCCCCGCACACCGTCCAGCAGCGCCCGCCCCCGCAGCTCGGCGAGCATGTCCCGGGCCTGCTCCTCGCCGAACGGCGGCACCCGTACGGCGGTGTCGCGCAGCACCTCCACCAGCACCCCGCCGAGTCCGACCGTCACCGTGGGTCCGAAGAGGTCGTCCTGGGCCACGCCCACCACCATCTCCACGCCCCGCTCGACCATCTGGCAGACCAGGATGCCGTCCAGGGACACGTCCTCGTAGCGGGCGGTGTCCGTCAGCTCGCGGTAGGCGTCGCGGACCTGGCTGGCCGAGGTCAGGCCGACCTTGACCAGGCCCAGTTCGGTCTTGTGAGCGATCCGGGCGCCGGACGCCTTCATCACCACCGGGTAGCCCACCTGCCCCGCCGCCCGCACGGCCGCCGCGGCGCTGGTGACCAGCTGCTCGCGCGGGACGCGGATGCCGTACGCCCGCAGCAGCTGCTTGGCCGCGTGCTCGCTGAGCCGGCGGCCCGGCTGGAACAGGTCGCGGACCTTGCGCAGGGACGGTGAGGGGGTGCGGGGCGCCTCGTCGAAGGGGGAGCGGTAGGAGCGGGTGAAGCGGTGGTGGTCGAGGTGGGCGCGGACGGCTGTCAGACAGTTCGCCACGGTGCGGAACGTGGCCACCCGGGAGGAGCCGAGCAGGACGTCGCGGTAGGCGGGCTCGGTGCCGACGGGGGAGCCCCACACCACGCAGACCAGCTTGTCGGTGTGCTCGGCCGCGTCCACCAGGTCCCGCACCAGCCGGTCGCTCAGCGGTGGGAACGGGCCGGTGACCGGGCAGATCAGGACGCCGATCGACGGGTCGTCGAGGATCGCGTCGATGATCTTCCGGCCGCGCTCGTCGCCGACCGGATGGCCGCCGCTGTCGACCGGGTTGGCCACGTTCAGGTACGCGGGGATCCACCGGTGCAGCTCCGCCTGCCGGGCCGCCGACAGCCGGGGCAGGTGCAGCCCGGCCGCCGTCGCCAGGTCGGCGACGTGGGCGCCGGTGCCGCCGGAGATCGAGTAGACGGCGACGCCGTCGGCGCGCGGCGGGCGGGCCCGCGCCAGCAGGGCGGCGGTGTCCTGGAGTTCGTCGAGGCCGTCGACGCGGATCACGCCGTACTGGCGCATCGCGGCGTCCACGACGTCGTCGGCGCCGGTCAGCTTCCCGGTGTGGGAGGCGGCGGTGCGGGCGCCGGTCTCGGTGCGGCCCACCTTGACCGCGACGACCGGTACCCCGCGCCGGGCGGCCCGGTCGGCGGCGAGCAGGAAGGCGCGGCCGTCCTTCAGCCCCTCCACGTAGGCGGCGATGGCGCCGACCTCCGGCTGTTCGGCGAAGTAGGAGAGGAAGTCGGCGGTCTCCAGGTCGGCCTCGTTGCCGGTTGGCGCCCAGTGGGAGAGCCGGACGCCGAGCTCCTGGAGGGCGAAGACCGGGCGCCCCTGGTGACCGGACTGGGTGATCAGCGCGATCGCCGGTCCGGTCAGGTCGTCGCGGAAGTGCTCGAAGGCGTTGAGGTTGGTGTTGGGGCCGAGCAGCCGCAGCCCCGAGCGGCGCACGGCGGCCGCGAGGCGGGCCTGCGCCGCGGCCCCCTCCTCCCCGGTCTCCGCGAAGCCGGAGGCGAAGGCGACCGCGAACCGCACCTTCGCCTCGGCCAGTTCCTCGATCACCGGCAGCGGATCGGAGACCAGCAGCACGGCCAGGTCGACCCGCTCGGGCAGGTGGGCCACGCTCGGCGCGCAGGGCAGGCCGAAGACCGTGGCGCGGGTGGGGTGCACGGGGTGCAGCCGGGCCCCCACCCGCTCGGCCCAGGCCACCAGCTGCCGGGTGATCCCGGCGGCCGGCCGCCCCTCGGCGTCACTCGCGCCGACGACGGCGACGGACTCGGGGCGGAAGAACCGGTCGAGGTCGGGGACGTCCGCGTACAGCGGCCGGCCGCTGACGTCCAGGTCACCCGCGTCGGCGGGCCGGCCGTGGACGGCGGGCCCGGGCGGTTCGCCGCACGCGAGGACGCGGGCCCGGCGGGAGTCGGTGGTGAGGGTGCCGTGGGTTGATCCGAGCATCGATCCGCCCCGCTCCTGTGTGACTGCCGAGTAAGCTGACGTCCTGTCAGATTAGCGAACTGACGGGGCGTCAGGAATACGGCTGCGCAGAGCAGAATGCGGGGCGGGCGACCCTGGGGCGTCGCGCCCCGGGGTGTCGTTGCGCCCGGGGTGTCGTTGCGCCCGGGACGTCGTCACGCCCGAGGCGTCGTCACGCCCGGGACGTCGTCACGCCCGGGTGTCACGGGTCAGCCGCCGAGCCGCGCCGTGTCCGGGCCGCTGCGCGCGGCCACCGCCTTCGCGATCTTCACCGCGTCCATCGCCAGCTCCCGGAACATCCCGCTGATCGGGTTGGTGAACCCGGTGAAGTAGAGCCCAGGGGCGTTCTGAGGCGTACGCGGTCCGTGCACCGCCGGTCTGCCCCGGCCGTCCAGCACGTCCAGGTGCCCGACCAGGCCCTCCAGCGCGCGCTCGTACCCGGTCGCCGCGATCACCGCGTCCGGCGAGATCCGGGTGCCGTCGGCGAGCAGCACCTTGTCGTCCTCGAACCCTTCGACGGCCGCGACGACCTCGACCTTCCCCTTGCGCACCGCGTCGATCAGACCGACGTCCTGCACCGGCACCGCGCCCTGAAGGACCCGGCTGTACAGCCCGGTGTCGGGGCGCGGCAGGCCGTACGCCGTCAGGTCCGGGGTCAGTTTCGCCACCGGCCGCGCGAGCCGGTCGACCAGGCGTACCGGCAGCCGGCGTACGAGGACGCCGGAGTACTGGGCCGCCCAGCCGGCCGTGGAGCGGCGCACGATGTGCGGCGCCGTGCGCACCGCCAGCCGGACGCGCGAGGCCCCGCTCTCGGCCAGGTCCACGGCGATCTCCGCGCCGGTGTTGCCGACGCCGACGACCAGGACGTCCCGGCCGGCGTACGGCGTGCCGTTGCGGTAGGCCGAGGCGTGCAGCAGCTCGCCGCCGTACGTGTCCGCGCCCGGCCAGTCCGGCAGGCGCGGGGTGTGGTTGTAGCCGGTGGCGACGACCACCGCGGCCCCGGTCAGCTCCCGGCCGCCGGTGGCGTGCAGCAGCCAGCCGGTGCCGTCGGGGGCGCGGTCGACGCGGGAGACCTCGACGCCGGTCACGATCTCCAGGTCGTGGTACTCCGCGTACTTCTCCAGGTAGCGCACCACGTTGTCGCGGGACACCCACCGCCCGAACCGGCGCGGCATCGGCAGGCCGGGCAGGGCGGACAGCCGGCGCGTGGTGTGCAGGTGCAGCCGGTCGTAGTGGCGTCGCCAGGAGGCGCCCACCCGGTCCGACTTCTCCAGCACGACGGCCCGTATGCCCCGGGCCCGCAGCGCGTACGCGGCGGCGAGCCCGCCGGGGCCGCCGCCTATGACGTAGACGGGGTGCGCGGCGGGCGGGGCGGAGGTGGTCCCCGACGGTGCTGAGGGTGCTGACGGTGTGGAGTCGGCCATGCTCGCGAGCGTAATCACATGCCGCGTTGATGGGTATCGGTCAAGACCGGAATTGGTTGCGGATTGATCACGGATGGGCGGGAAGTGTGCGGGTCGTGTGGCGTGGGTCTCCTTGCGTCGGCGTCCACCACTTCCCGGGGCCGTAAATCTGACGTACCGTCAGATTCATGGACTCGATCTGGCTGGACGGTGCTCAGTGGCTCGCGGTGCTGCGGATCGGGCTCGGTCTGTGGTGGCTGGAGAGCTGGCGGCACAAGGACAAGAAGAGCTGGTTCGAGGGCTCGGGCATCGCCTGGGCGGCCGGCGTGGCGGCCAAGCACCGCTGGACCGCGGTCCGTTCCGGCTTCGACACCGTGGTCCGGCCCCGGCCCCGGACCATGGCGTACGTCGTCGCGTACGGCGAACTCGCGGTCGGCCTCGGCCTGGTGGCCGGCGTCCTCACCCCGGTCGCGCTGGCCGGGGGCCTCGCCCTCAACCTGCTCTACTTCGTCCTGATGATCCACGACTGGGCCGAGCAGGGGCAGAACTCGATGATGGCCCTGATCTCGGTGGTCGGCCTGTTCGGGATGGCGTGGCAGACGTGGTCGGTGGACGCGGCGCTGGGGTGGTTCTGATGGGGAGCCCGGAGGCGGTCGGCCGGTCGGAGGCCCTGGAGGCGGAGGCGGAGGCGGTCGGCCGGTCGGAGCGACCGGGGGCGGAGGCCCGCTACGACATCCCCGAGACCGACGCCTTCACGCGCGCGTACTGGACGGCCGCCGCCGAGGGCCGGCTGCTGGTCCGCCGCTGCCGTGCCTGCGACCGGGTCCACCACTACCCCCGCGAGTTCTGCCCGCACTGCTGGAGCGAGGACGTCCGGTGGGAGCGGGCGAGCGGCCGGGCGGCCCTCTACACCTGGTCGGTCGTCCACCACAACGACCTGCCGCCGTTCCGTGACCGCACGCCGTACGTCGCGGCCGTGGTGGAACTGGCGGAGGGCCCGCGCATGATGACCGAGGTGGTCGAGGCCGTGCCCTCGGACCTGCGGGCGGGCATGGACCTGTCGGTCGCCTTCCGGGACGGTGTCCCGGTCTTCCGGCCGTCGTAGCCGGCCCGTCCCCGCACCTGACCGCGCCCCCGCCGGGAAACCGGGTGAAACCCGCGGCCGTGGCCGCTTCAATGACCGCATGGACACGGACCGCACCCCAGCCCCCGCCCCGGCCCCCGAACTCCACGGCCACGGCCTGCGCCTGTGCACCTGGGACGTGGAGCGCGACGACCACGTCGAGGCCTGGTGGCACGGCCAGCGGGACCCGGAGTTCAAGCGCTGGAACACCCCGCTGGTGTTCGTGACCGACATGGACAGCTCCCGTGACTCCCTGCGCCGCTGGGCCGAGCGGACCGCCGACGGCGAGGGCGTGGCCTTCCGCGTGGCCGACGCGGCGAGCGGCACGACACTGGGCCAGATCAGCGTCAGCGCCGTCAACCGCACCACCCGCAGCGCCATCGTCGGCTACTGGGTCCTGCCCGAGGCGCGCGGTCACGGCGTCGCGACCCGCGCCCTGCGGCTGATGGCCCGCTGGGCGTTGGCCGACTTCGGCCTGCACCGGCTGGAGCTGGGCCACGCCGTCGGCCACGAGGTGTCCTGCCGCGTCGCCGAGAAGTGCGGCTTCCGGTACGAGGGCACGCTGCGCGGCGCGATGTTCGAGGCGGGCCGCCGCGACGCCTTCCGCGACATGCACCTGCACGCCCGCCTGACGACGGACCCGGAACCGAACCCGAACCCGGCGCCGAACCCGGCCCCGAACACGGACCCGGAACAGACTCCCTGAGCCCCCTGGGGACGAGACGGGCTTCGCTCGAAACCCCATCCGTCACCTGCGTATCAAGCACGGCGTTTCGGCCACCCGCGCCGGCTCCGGGGGCCGTACGCCACCGCGACCGGCCCGCACCGCCCCCGGAACCGCGGGCCTGCGCGGAGTCCGAAATCGAGCGCGTTCGAATCACCCGCCCTCTCGTTGAGCCGGGCACCGCCGGACCACCCAGGTGCGGCGAAACGGCTTGAGGAGGAACGCGGGTGACCGTGACCGAGAACCCAGGGAACAGGCAGAACGCCGGAGCCGGCCCCGAGAGTGCGGCGGGCACACCGCCCTACCCGCCGCCCGCGACCCTCACCTACGGCGGCAAGTGGGGCAAGAACCCGCTGGCCGAGGCCAGTTTCGGGCGGATGTGCGCCCGGCTGCCCGGCGTTCTGGGCCGCACCGCGCGCATGGCCTGGGCCGTCGACCGGCCCGCCGTCGCCCTGCTCCTCGTCTGCCAGTTCCTCACCGGCGCGGCGGCCGCCGTCGTCCTGGGTTTCACGGCACGCGCCATGACCCACCTCCTCGGCACCGGCGAGGTGTCCGAACGCCTGCACGCCGCCCTGCCGGCCCTGGTGGTCGTCACCGTCGCCGCGGCGACCGGCCGGATCAGCGGCGCCCTCGCCTCCTACGCCGACGGCCGGATCACGCCCCGCCTGGTCACCGAGGCCGACGTGGCGCTCGTCGCCGCCGTCTGCCGGGTGGAGGCCGCCGCGTACGGCGAGGACGGGTTCGCCGACCGGCAGGAGGCCGCCGAGGTCGGCGTCACCCGCACCACGTACATGGTCAAGGACGCCCAGCGGTTCATGGCCGCCCTCACCCGCATGATCGCGGCGGCCGGCGTGATCACCGCCCTGCACCCCCTCCTGCTCCCCCTCCTCCTGCTCGCCGTACTGCCCACCGGCCTCGGCGCCGTGCTCTCCGCCCGCGTCGACTACGAGACCCACTACGCCAACGTCGGCGACCGGAACGTCCGCGGCATGATGCGCACCTGGGCGACCTACTCCCGTTACACCGACGAGGTCCGCGCCAACGGCATGACCGGCTACCTCGTCCACTGGTACCGCGCGCTGTCCGAACGCATCGACGAGCGCACCCTGACCGCGGCCCCCCGCACCCTGCGCATCGTTCTCGCGACCTCCGCCCTCGGCGGGGCGTTCCTCCTGGTCACCTGGGCCTGCCTGGCGTGGCTGGCGATGACCGGCCGGATCGCCCTCCCGGTCGCCGCCACCGCCGTCGTGGCCGTCCAGACGACCCTCGGCGCCCTCTCGCAACTCGTCCAGAACGGGGCGGCGATGTTCCACACCTCCCTCTACCTGGCCGACATGCGCGCCTTCCTCGACCTGGCCGCCGAACGGGCCCCGAAGCGAGGCGAGTCGACGATCCCGGCGGACGTCCCCGAGATCGCACTGGACGAGGTGGTGTACCGCTACCCCGGCAAGGCGGAACCGGCACTCGACGGGGTCTCGCTCACCCTGCGCCGGGGCGAGATCCTCGCCGTCGTCGGCGAGAACGGCTCCGGCAAGTCCACCCTCACCAAACTCATCACCGGCGTCCTCCTGCCCGACAAGGGCACCGTCCGCTGGGCCGGCACCGACCTGGCGACGGCCGACCCGGATTCCCTGTGGACCCGCACCGCCCTCGTCCCCCAGAACTTCGCCTGGTGGCCCCTGCGCGCCCGCGAGAACATCACCCTCGGCCAGCCCCGCACCCACGACGACGCCCCGGTCTGGGAGGCCGCCGACGCCGTCGGCATGCGCGAGGCCGTCGAGAAGCTCCCGCACGGCCTGGACACCCTCCTGGCCCGCGAACTCTTCGGCGGCGCCGAACTCTCCGGCGGCCAGTGGCAGCGCCTCGCCTGCGCCCGCGCCCTCTACCGCCGCACGCCGCTCCTCATCCTCGACGAGCCCACCTCCCAGATGGACCCGCGCGGCGAGCACCAGATCTTCCTGCGCGTCAAAGGCATCGCCGCCGAACGCATCACCATCGTCGTCACCCACCAGCTGGAGAACACCCGCCTCGCCGACCGGATCGTCGTCCTCCAGAACGGCCGCATCACCGAGGAGGGCACCTACGACGAACTGGCCTGCGCCAACGGCCTGTTCGCGGAACTCCTCACCCTGTCGAAGGACCGCTAGGACGGCCGGGACCACGTGCAGGGTCCGAGACTCGATGCGCAATTTCGGCCGAGGGTGCGCAATGAACGCGCAAACCCAGGGCTCGGTGAGCATGCGCTACGGTTCGCGGCCGTCGTTGTCGATCTCTTGCGGCCTTTCGGGCAGTGGCCCGGAACCGGTGGGTGCGACCACGAGCGCGGCGAGTTCCGCGGCGAGATCGGATGGGACGGGGTCACCGGTAACGAGCAGTCTGAGATAGACCGGACCGAGCAAGACCTCGATGGCCAGGCCCACGTCCGTCAGGCGCAGCCGCCCCTGTTCCTCGGCGCGTCGCAGCACCTCGTGCAGGATCTCTCGCCGCTCCCGCTCCACCGCGCGCAGAGCGGCGGCGAGCTCGGGCGATCGGGGCAGTTCACTGACCAGTCCGGCGATGACCCGCCCCAGAGATGTGCCGGTGAGAAGCCGGATCGTGTTGGACAGCACGGTCACGAGATCCGCCAGCGGGTCGGCGGTGTCGGGGGCTTCGGGGTTGGCCTGGGCGAAAGCCTCCCGGACCGCGGCCGCGATCAGCTCCGTACGGTCTTTCCACCGTCGGTAGACCGTGGGCCGGGAGACGCCCGCGCGGGCGGCCACCGCGTCTACCGACACCCCGGCCGCCCCGCCCTCCGCCAGCAGTTCGACAGTCGCTCGCAGGATGCGCTCCGAGGCTTCGCTGCTGCGCGGGCGGCCCGGCGCGGACGTCCGCTCAGCCACCGGCCACCACCGGCCCGCGGGCCGCGACGCCCCTGTCGTACGCGGCGAATCCGTCCTCGATCCCCATCGCGACCTGCTTCACCTCCACATACGGCACGGAGAACAGATCGGTGTCCCGGACCGCTTCCCAGAACATGTAGTAGGCGGAGAGGTCCTCGGTCTCCACGAACAGGATGTCGCTGTACTCGGCGCAGAATGCCTCCGCGTCGAACCAGCGCAGCCTGATCCCCTCGGCGCGGGCGGCCAGCGCCTTGACCGTCTCCCAGACGGCGGCGCGTTCCGCCCGCTCGAGCCGGAGCCAGGCGGGCTGGAACCGCAGCATGTTCATCACGATGTAGGTCATGGCGCTTCTTCTCCTTCACGGGATCTCACCCGACCGAGGAGAGATAGATTACAGTACTGCTATGTAATTCAAATCGTCGAAGGAGGTTCAGTCGTGTCGGCAGGACTGACTGTGATCACTGGCGGCACCGCGGGCGTGGGACTGGCCCTGGCGCGCCGGCTCGCACATCAGGGCGAGCAGGTCGTCGTCTGTGGGCGGGACCGGACCCGCGTGGCAGCAGCCGACGCCGTACCGGGCATCGAGGCCCTGCGGTGCGACCTCACGGTGGAGAGTGACATCGCCTCCCTGGCGGCAGAGCTGCACGCGCGAGGAGGCGTCCGACTGCTGGTCAACAACGCGGCTGTGCAGTTCGGTTACCGAGTCGCCGAGCACGACCGTGACGCCATGCTGCGCGACGTGGACACGGAGATCGGCACGAATCTGACCGGCCCGGTCAAGCTCACCGCACTGGTCCTGCCGCTGATGCTGCCCGGCAGCGCCATCGTGAACATCACATCGGCCCTGGCCCTGACACCCAAGCGCAGCGCACCCCTGTACTGCGCCACCAAGGCCGCACTGCGCAGCTACACCACCGCCCTGCGCTACCAGCTCGCCGACGACGAACGCGGTATCCGGGTGACGGAGGCCGTGCTGCCCCTGGTGGACACGGCCATGACGGCCGGCCGGGGCAGTGGCAAGATCAGCCCGGAACAGGCCGCCAGGGAGCTGCTGGACGGCCTCGACCGCAACCGCCCCGTCGTCCGCGTGGGCAAGGTCCGCGCCCTGGCAGCCCTTCACCGCCTGTCCCCCGCACTCGCGGCGCGCCTACTCCGGGACAGCTGACCACCCTTCCCGCGCTGTGCCCAGATGCGGAGCGTGACACCCAGACGAGGCGCACAGTTGCCGATTGCGCACCGCCCACCAACGGCCTCCACACCTCACTGTGCGCGCCGCGCACCTCCGTTGCAGGTCGCAGCCTTCCCGATGCGCACGACTCCGCGGAAGCTACAGCCACACCTGCACCGGTTCTCCACCAAGATCGCTACAACCTTTTCCGGCTGTGGCGCACATCACCGCGACCCCACGGGCGTTGGCCGGATCTGCCCCCCTTTCTGAGGTGGACGGCGCCTGCCGGCTGCGGCTTCGATGAGGGCGGCGACCGCAGGGGGGCGGCGACATCTCTTCCCTGGCGCGGGCCGTGCGCGGCGGCGGGGGCCGGCCCTCCGCCGGGGAGGCCGTTCGAGCCTCGCGCCCGGCTCCGCGTACCGCGGGTGGACCGACGACCGCGGCAGTCCGTCGACGGCCGGGACCACACCCGGCCGGGATCAGTGGAGCAGAAGGGGAGCCGTGATGCCACAGCCTTCGGGGCGGGCGTTCAGCAGACGTCAGATCATCGGTATTTTCACCGGGATGGCGGCCGGGGCCGCGATACCCGCCTGGACGATCGGGGCGGCCCGTCCGGCCTTCGCGGCGGGCGAGGCCGGCACCGCGGCGATGCCGGAGGGCACGGGCCTGCCGGACACCGACCGCGGCAAGGTCGTCTGGGCCTACCGCTCGGGCGGCCGTGCCGTCCGCACGGCGGCCGCCGCCGCCCTGGTGGGCACCGCGGCGGACGTGACGGCGTTCCTGGAGCAGAAACTGCCCGCGGCCCGCGCCGAGGACAACCGCTTCACCCTCACCAAGTCCCTGGTCTCGGCGGGCCGGGCGACACGCGAGGGCATCGACGGCGCACTGTCCGCCGGAGACGCGGCGGTCGAGACCTTCCTCAAGGGCGGCTTCCGGACCGCGGTCCACGAGGACCTCCGCGTGGCCGCCACCACCGTCATGTCCCACGGCGACCGTGCCGTCAAGCGCGCGGCGTCCGCCGTCCTGGACACCGACGAGGACTTCGCGCTGCGCGCCTTCCTCAGCGGCGGGCAGTTCACCGCCCACGAGGAGGACGAGCGCGTACAGGTGCTCACCATCCTCATGTCGGCGTCGCCGCAGGTGGCCGAGTACGCGCAGCGGGCGCTGGACGACGGGTCGCCGAGGGCGGTCCGCTGGTTCCTGGAGACGGGCCAGTACATCGCCCGGGCGCGGGACGAGGAATCGGCGACGATCGAGCAGCTCGTCGAGGTCGTCGAGAAGGAGGGCCGCCGCGCCGGCCGGAAGACCGACGAGGCCCTGGAGCTGTCCGCCCAGGCGGTCGAGGCCGCCGAGAAGGCGAAGGCCGCCGCGCTGGAGGCCAAGGCCGAGGCCGAGGCCGCCGAGCAGGACGTCCAGCGCTCGGCCGCCGCGGCGAACAAGGCGGCGCAGGCCGCCAAGGGCGCCGCCGCGGCCGCCTCGACCGCCGTGTCGGCGTCGCGCACCGCGCAGGCCGCATCGCGTCGCGCGGTCGCCGCCGCACAGGCCGCCGCTGCCGCCGCCGCGTCGGCGGGGCGCGCCGCGGCCCGCGCGTACCGTGCCGCGATCGCCGCCTCCAAGGACGCCTCGAAGGCGTCCGCGGCCAGGTCGGCGGCGGAGGCCGCGCGGAAGATGGTCGGCTACGTCCGCTCCGTGGCCCTGAAGGCCGACATCGCCGCCGTGGCCGCCGCCGCGGCCGACCAGGCCGGCGCCGCCGCCGCCGGTTCGGCGGTCAACGCGGCCGCCGCCGCCCGCGCCTCCGCCGACGCGGCCGTGGCCTCCGGCGCCGCGCAGTCCGAGGCCGCCGCCGCGCAGCGGGCCGCCGCCGAGGCCGAGGCCGCCGCGAACCGCGCCACGCAGGCCGCGGGCCGGGCCCGCACCCTGGCCGGGAAGGCGGCCGCCGCCGCCCGCACGGCCCGGGACGCCGCCAACAGCGCCGCCGACCACGCCGAGAAGGCGGCGGACGCCGCCGAGGAGGCGGCCGACCATGCCGGCGAGGCGGTCGACTACGCCAACCGTTCGACGGCCGCCGCCGACGCCGCCCTCGAAGCGGCGAACAAGGCGGCCGACGCCGTCGCCGAGGCCCGCGAGGTCGAGCGGGCGGCCCGCGACGCCGAACTCGCCCGGCTGGCCGAGGAGACCGAGGAGGCGATCGAGCGGGCACGGCTGGAGGCGACCGCCGAGACCGACCTGCTCGAACAGGCCAACCGCCGGCGCACCCAGGAGGCGCGGCTCTCCGACGAACTCCTCGCACTCATCGGCACCGCGGAGTCGGCGCTGAGCGACGGGAACACCGCCGCCGCCGTGACGGCCGGGCGCAAGGCCGCGGTCCAGCTCATCGACCGGTCGGGCACCTGGACCGGGCAGGCCGCCGAGTTCGCGCTGGCCGGGTCGGACGAGGACGTCGTCCACTGGGTCGAGGCCGACCGCGTCATCGCGATGAACCAGGACGACGCCGAGAACGCGGCGGCCATCGCCGCGGTGTCCACGAAGAACGTGGCCACGGCGGCCCACGACGCCCTGCAGACCGAGGACGCCGCCCGGATCCGGGGATTCCTGGAGAGCGGGGCGGTCGCCGCGGCCAGGGAGGACAACCAGGTCGAGATCCTCACCCTGCTGTCCGACGCCTCCACCGGCAAGGCGGTGCGCGCCGCGGCCCAGGCGGCGCTCGACGCCGGAACCGCCGAGGCCCTGCACACCTTCCTGCACGTCGAACGCGCCGCCGCCGTCCACGAGGACGACCGGGTCGCGGCCACGACGCTCCTCGCGAACGGCGGCCCCTACGTCAAGGCGGCCGCCCAGATCGCCCTCGAGGGCGACACGCACATGCTCCGCCAGTTCGTCGGGACGACGCAGTACGACTTCGCGCGGCTCGACCACGACCACGCGACGCACGTCAGCGCGATCCGCGCGGCCATCGCGCGCGCCGCGAAGATCGCCTGGGACGCCATGGAGGACGCGGCCCGCGCCTCCGAGGCGGCCGCACTCGCCCGCAACGCCGCCTCCGACGCCACCGACTGGGCCAACCGCGCGCAGGGCTACGCCGCTGACGCCAAGGCGTCCGCCGACGAGGCTCGCCAGAACGCCGAGGCCGCCGAGGGCTCCGCGGCCGCCGCCGCGCAGTCCGCCGAGACCGCGCGCCAGGCCGCCGCGGCGGCGCGCCAGGCGAGCAGCGTGGCGCGGCACGCGGCGACGCGGGCCGTGCAGTCCGCCACCGTCGCCGCGTCCTACGCCGCGGACGCCGCCGCGTCGGCGACGGCCGCGCGCAAGGCGTCGCTGGAGGCGGGCAAGGACGCGGCCGCCGCCGCGCAGGCCGCGTTCGAGGCCAAGGTGCTCGTCATCCAGGCCGCGATCCGCCAGGCGATCCAGGACGCCCTGGACAACGCGACCGTTCCCATCAACCCCGAGGAGAACGGCCTCCCGGAGGGCGCCGAGAGCTGCCTGACGCCGTTCGGCGACCCGGTGCCGTCCGGCAACGACACCAACCCCTGGGAGCTGGGCTGGAGCTGGCTCACCGGTGACGGCCCCCGGTCGCAGTGCTTCGGCCCGGACGACGAGTTCACCAAGCTCTACCGCGACCACCAGTTCACCAAGGAGGCCATCGCCTTCTTCGCCTCCCGCACCAAGTCCGGTGACTACGAGCTGGGCCACACCTACATGTACGACTACCAGCTCGGCGGCTTCGACGGCGTGGGCAAGTACCTCACCGACTACGGGACGCTGACCACGGCCGGCCTCACCGGCAACCTGGCGTACACCTTCCTCGGCTCGCACTACGTGCGGATGACGCCCATCCGCGAGAACGCGGACGGCTCCGTGGTGTGGCGCTACACCGCGTTCAACGAGTCGGACATCGAGTCCGCGACGCACCCGCCCGTCATCGGCTACACGGACTGGTGGAGCGACACCGTCGGCTCGCTGGTCGACAAGATCGTCGGTGACTCCGGTCCGCTGTCGCCCAAGACCCAGGTGATCCAGTTCGACGTTACGCTGGGGCCGTGACAGGCAAGAAGGCCGTCGGCCGCTGGCCGGCCGCCGCCCTGACCGCCGCCGCGCTGCTCCTCTCGGGGTGCACGGGCTCGGACTCGGTCGACGTCGGCGAACTGCCCGGCGTGTACCGCGACGCCGCGTCCGGCGGCGAGATCGTCCTCGATCCCGACGGGACGTTCGCCGCCACCCACGTCCCGGGCGACGCGATCGGCGGCGGCCGTACCGCCCCCGCCGACTTCGCCGGCCGGTGGGAGTACGTCGACAGCAGCGTGGCCGCCGACTTCGTCTACCTCACGGTCGACGACGGCGGCCTCGGCAAGGCCGGTGGCCTGAAGGTCTACCCGAGCGGCAGCACCCTGGAGTTCCACCCCGACCCGGACGCCCCACCGTCCCTGGTCCTCACCAGATCGCCGTCCTCGTAGTCCCCCACGCCCTCGGTCCGGCCCGGCTCCCAGCCCCGCCGGACCGAGGCGCGCCGGACCGGGCGCGTCGGCAACGGTGACCGCGTGGAACTCCGCCGGTCAGCCGTGCTCAGCGGCAACGCCGGCGAACAGGACGGCTGCCGCACCGAGAACACGTCGGCGCGTCCGAGAACAGGAGTCGAGGCCCGGTCGGCAGGCTCAGCGGTCGGCGGTGCCGGGTGGTACGACCCATTCGGCGGCTTGGCCGGTGAGGGAGGCGATCATGTCGAAGTCGCCGTCGTAGTGGAGGACTGTCCGCCGGTGCAGTTCCGCCGTAGCGGCGATCAGAAGGTCGGGGAGGGGCAGCGCGCGGTGGAAACCCGCGTTGAGAGCGTGGTGTTGGACCTCCAGGGCGCGGGCGAAGGTGTGTTCGTCGGCGTGGAGGTAGTCGAAGGCATGGGGCCAGGTGCTGATCCGGATCGCCTCCGAGTTGTCCCGTGCGGAGTGGATCATCTCGTACTCGGTGGGCCGGCACACGGCCAGGAGGTAGCGCTCGTGCAGTGGCTTGAGTACCTCCTGACGTCGGGTCTGGCCCAGCGGGCGAGGGCGGACTTGTCGATCAGGTAGCGGTCCTGCATCAGGCGGCCCGCCCTCCGTCGCGGTCGCCGCTGCGCTTGAGGGAGCCGTCGGGGTTGCGGGGACCGGTGTTCTTCACGATCTCGCTGAAGTCCAGCTCGCCGGCGTCGATGGCGTCGAAGCCCTCCTGCCGCAGATGTCGCTTGACGGCGTCTTCCATGGCGAGGCGGACAGCTTTGGCTTTGGTCTTGGTGCCGAAAATGCGCATGGCCTCGCGGACCATGTCTTCGTCGAGGTCGATGACGGTTCTGGCCATCAGGATGGTCCCTTCGGGGAGGCTTCTGTGCTTCAGCTGTACGTGCCGCCTGTGCTCGTCTCCTTGAAGAACTCCAACGACTCCCGCTGCCAGAGGTAGACGGTCCAGGGTGAGGGCTCTGCGGCCGGGTCCGTCCGGGCTCGTTCGCAGGCTTCCTCCGATTCCCTCGCCGGTGACTCCACCGACTCCGTGGTCCACGCCTGCGGGGCGATGGGGCATCGGCGGGCAGCGGACTGAGACGGGAGCCGGTCGAGTTGTTGTCAGGCGTCGCGCCACCACGGGGGGCGGATGGTCTCGTTCTCGTCGGCGGCGCAGTTGACGCCGTGGACGACCTCTGAGCCGGCCAGGTCCCAGCCGGTGATGCCGTTGCCCTGCCGGGCCAGTTCCACCAGGCGGGCGCGGTGGGTTCCGCTGCCGATGTCCACGTCGCACGTCTCGACGCTGGTCCAGGAGCGTCCGTCCAGGGCGGCGGTGATCGCCACGGCGGGCAGGACGATGCCGCCGAGCAGCAGTCCGGCGATCCACAGGGCGTCGGCTGCACGCTGGGGGGCGGTCTCGGCCCGGTTGCCGGTGCGGCGGCCCGTGGTGTCCTCACGGCGGCCGGTCTTGTAGTCGACCATCACCCCCACCCTCAGTACATAGGAGGCCAGGCCGGTGGCCAGGCCCCAGCCCAGGCCGTTGAACGCACCGACCACCACCCCCAGGGCTGCCGGAACCACGGCGGCAGTGGCCGCGGTCACCGCCATGGGGGTGACCCGATGTCCGAGGGCACCGCCCCTGGCCGCGAAGTGGGCGTAGGTGGCGCGCGAGACGACCACGGCCAGCACCGTGGCCAACAGGGCCTCGTTCAGGAACATGCCGATGAGGATGTCCGCCCAGTTGCCCGGACCCATGGCGATCAGCGCGTCCCTGGCCGCATCACCGCCGCCGAGGGTCCAGGCCAACTTGAGCGCCGGGACCGCGAGCACCACTGCCAGCAGCACCACGTGCCCGGCCCTCTCCCGGTAATCCCCGGGCGCCCTCTCTTCACTCATGCGACGAGTCTCACGGACCACCCGGCACCGGCAAGGTCCGACACACGTACACACCTACGTCACCCTGACGAGCCGAAGTCAGTAACGGTGACGCAGACGATGACGGCGACTCGTGCAGACGCACCCTTTGATGAAGAACTGCAAACCCGAAGTGATCGACCAGTTCCCGGAGATGTACAACAACAACTGGCGTCGCGCATTTGGAATGGAGCTCCGGTGATCCTCACGGAAGGCGGCAGTCGGGTCGCGATCCGGACAGACGAGGAGTCTGCCGCGTACGTCGGCGTGGATATCGTATGCGGCGAGCGTGCGGCTGCGCCGGAATCCGGTCATGCGGCGCGGGCCGTCGTGGAACTGAGCCGAGCATTGGGCGGCGTGACGATGCGGGCGTTGCTCGGTGCCGAGTTCTCGCCGGATCCTCGGGGGGCGGTGACCGTGTTCGAAATTCCTTTCGGCGAGTCGGCGGGGCTTGGTGCGGTCACCGGCTGCGGAAGTGAACTCGGCCCTCCGCTGGTAGCCGGATTGCCCAGCGACTTCGCCGCAGCAGCTCTCGACGGACTGGCCGGGGACACGGGGGTCGCTGCATTGCCGGCCGGGCTGTTGCGCGTGGGCCGCGCGGGCTTCGACGAGGTCGGTTCCTCCGAGATGGCGTTCAAGCTCGCTGGACGACTGCTGCGGTGCGTGGTCGACGCTCTGCTGCGCGGCCGGGATCCATACAACGCAGTACGGGCTGCGGTCGGCGCCTGGTGACGGCGTGTTCCACGGTGCGGAGGGCCGGGCTGACGCAGGTCCGGTGCGGCTCGCGCCCGCAGGGGATGCCGATATCTGTTACGGCCACAGCAGCCGACGCCGCCAACCCCCGCTGTCGCGCCTGCACTCCAGCCGTACGTGCCGCCTGTGCTCGTCTCCTTGAAGAACTCCAACGACTCCCGCTGCCAGAGGTAGACGGTCCAGGGTGAGGACTCTGCGGCCGGGTCCGTCCGGGTTCGTTCCCAGGCTTCCTCCGATTCCCTCGCCAGTGACTCCACCGACTCCAGTGGCTCGCTCTGGTGGCCGGGGAGGGCGGAGGCAAGGGCGCCCGTCGATCCGGCGCGGAGATCGGCCCGGGCTGCCGCCGTACCGGTCACGACCGGGCCCTTGACCCGCGCTGACCCGGACGGCTCACCGTCCAGGGTCCTCGCCAGGTCGACGGCTCCGTCGGCATGACGGCGGTCGGCCCGCAGCCGATACCAGGTGCGAACACGTCCTCAGAGCAGGTGATCGGCGTTCCCGGCCTTGATTCCCAGGATGAGCGCGCGGAGGGCTTCGCGGGTGTCGGTGAGCGGGGCGTCCTCGTGTCCGGCGACGGCGATGTAGGCGTTGCCGGTGGGGTCGGTGCCTATGCGGAAGCAGTTGGCGCCCTCGGCGCAGTACGGGTCTTCCCAGGTGATCTCGTTCATCGTGGGTTCCTCAGAAGTCGCTGGCGATCCGGCGCATGAAGTCGCGCGATGCGGCGGGTGGGAGTGATGCCGTGTCCATCCAGTCCAAGTGGGCACGATACTTGTCGAGTTGTGACTGGCCGTGCAGGAATTCCGGCCCGTGAGCCGAGTCCAGCTCCACGGTGTCGAGTTGCGGTACTGGTCCCTCGGCGTAGATCACCGCCTGCCCGGCCCCGGGGAAGGCTCCGGCCCGGAACGGGATCACCCGCACCTCGATGTTCTCCCGCTCGGACGCCTCGCAGAGGTGGTCGAGCTGCGCCCGCATCACTCTGGCCCCGCCGAACTCGACGCGCAGGGCGGCCTCGTGGACATACCCGATGTAGTCGATGGGGCGGTCTCGGTGCAGCACCTGCTGGCGCTGCATGCGGAGGGCTACGCGCAGTTCGACTTCACCGGGTGACAGGGGTGGCAGCGCGGCGGCGAAGAGAGTGCGGGCGTAGGCGTCGGTCTGGAGCAGCCCAGGTACATGCATCGCCAGACCTGCCCGGATCCGCCGTGAGTGCCACTCCAACTCGGCGATGTCCATGAGTGCAGCCGGGAGTTGGCCTCGGTAGGTGTCCCACCAGCAGGGGGTGTTGTCCGCTGCCATCTCGGCGAGTGCGTCGACGTAATCCTGGTCGTAGCAGTCGTAGTTGCAGGCGAGAGTGCGCAGCCGGTCCGGAGTGATGATGCGGACCCCCGCCTCGATGTTGGAGACCTTGGTCCGGTCGATGCCGAGCAGCCCGGCCGCGTACTCGGTGCTCACTTGCGCCGCGAGGCGCATCTTGCGCAGCTCCGCGCCCAGGCGCTTCTGGCGCTGGGTGGGTGTCGCCCTTGGCGGCATGTGTCGATTCCCTCCCTTGGTTGCGGCGCCAGTCTGCCGGTTGGCGCGGTGGCAGTGCACCAGAGTGGTGGCAATTTTGTTCAAGCAGTGGCAACGTGCCACCATTTCGCTCTACAGTCTGTGACGCAGCGACCACGCAAAGCGCATAGTCGCCTCGGAAGTGCATCACGTGGACCCGCCCGCGTCCTCCTCCCCTGGGAGGGGTGGGTCCGCGTCAGGGAGACAGGCCACCGGGGCTGCCGAATGCCTCTCCGCTCACCCTTCGTACCCGCTCAGGGAGTTGCCGTGCATCCAGACACCGCGTCCTGCCGGACGCCCAAACTCACCCCCGCCGATGCCCCGTTCACTGCCGTCGGCCCCGAATCCCTCGCCTGCAGCCTCACCCTCCCGGCAAACCCTCGAAGTCCCGGCATCGCCCGAGCGGCAACCCGTACCGTCCTCCAGGCCCACGGCCTGCCCGAGACGACCGACGCCGTCGTCCAGGTCGTCAGCGAACTGACCGCCTGCGCCTGCCGTTTCTCCACCACACCGGAGATCTACATCTCCCTCCGCTACCGGGACACGGCTCTACGCGTCACCCTTTACGACGGCCACCCCCGCCACACCCACCCCCGACTCGACGCCGCCTGCCGGACCCACCGCCGCCTCGCTCTCCGCGTCCTCGATCAGGTGGTCCACGCCTGCCGGGGTGACTGGGGCATCGGCGGCCCGCGCGCCGACCCGGTGGGCGGCACCAGGATGTGGGCGGTGCTGCCTCACGAAGGTGCAGCGGGCTACGCGCCGGGGCGGGCGGGCACGCCGGTGACGGCGGATCCCAGCCGGTGACCGGCACTCTGTTCGCCGCGCTCCACTGCTGCTGACGGCGGCCGCACGCTCCGAACCGTGGCGATGCAGATGCGGGCCGGGCCCTGGTGGGCCGGCCCGCATCACCTGTCTCTCGTCACCCGACGGCTAGAAGATGCCGGTGATCAGGGTTCCCCAGCCGGCAGTACCGGCGAGGTAGGGCTTGCGGTGCGTGGTGGGGCCGCCGGGGTAGGTCAGGAGGCAGCCGGTGGGGCAGGTGGTGGAGGTGAGCGTTCCCCCGCTGTCGACGTACTGGATCTGAAGGTCGGGGTCGGCGGGGGTGGTGGCCCAGAAGTCGCCGTACTCCTCGTTGGCGGTGGGCTGGAACTGCTTGAACTGGGTCACCTGGCCCCAGTCTTCGACGGACGAGTCGACGACGGTGCCCTGGATGTTGCCGGGCGAGGTCAGGTACGGACGCGAGGTCCATCCGCCGCTGCCGTACTCCGTGGGCGTTCCGAGGGAGAACGTGCAGGAGTCGGGGCAGGTGCCGGTGAGCTGGCCCGGGTACAGGTAGAGCTTGCCGTCGGAGGGGTTGCGGCCGATCAGGTCACCGACTCCGTCGCCGTTGATGTCGTCGACGGCGAGGTTGGTGAAGTCCCGCCATCCGCCTGTGCCGATCACGGTAGGCGTGGCACTGAAGGGCTGGGTCTGGTCCTGGCCCCCTTCGACGAAGTTGCCGCTGTAGAGGTACAACTTGGCGTTGACGCAGTTCGGAGGCGAGGAGATTTCACTGGAGCCTTTTGCTCGGCTTCATGAGCTCGGAATGGCTCGAGAATTCAAGATGGTAGGCAAAAGCTCGATGCGGGAGTTCGTGGGGTGATTTCGATGCGAGTTGCTGGTGGTGGTGCTGCCATCATAATTAGTCTAGGGTTGCTGATGTCGGCGTGCTCCATGTCGAAGCCGGGGCGGTCGGAGTCATGCCTGAGTGGAGGTCTCTCGGGAGAGCTAAAGAGGAAGTATTCCTTGGATAATCTTCCGGATGTGTCATCCTTTCGTTTCTGTGAGAGGGAGGATGGGGACGGGTTTTCGGCGAACATGCCATTTGTCGCGGAACCGGCCGAAAGTGTCGAGTATCTGGCCTCTATGGGAATGCGTTGGAAGGATTTCGTTCGCGCTTCCCCCGAGCTGGTCAGTCGACTTTCTCATGCATCGGGAGCGGGGTGGGCGTTGAAAAACGGTAACCCCTACCTGACGAACTCATACGCTCGCGAATGGAACGGGGAGTGCTTGGTGGATTATCACGCTTACGTGCCCGCAGGGAAAGCGTGGAAGGGGGACGTGTATGTCGGGATGTATTGCCAGCAGTAATCGCTCTGACCGCTTCGAGTAGCGCGGGCTATGGAATCGTTGTGTGCTAAGCAGCCGGTGAGGTTCAAGCGAAATCAGCGACATCGCTCACACGGAAAATCGTGCGGCAGGCAGCGCCACTGTACCCCGATGCGGTCCACGTACAGGATCGCGTTCATGATTTCGCTCGCGCTCGGGCGTGCGTCCGATGTCCACCGCATGGCGACGCCGCTCGGTCCGCTAAGACCGTGTCCTACGTGGTGAGGCGGATGAGCCGCTTGTAGCAACACAGGGCCGAGGCAAGTCCGAGAAACGCGAGGTAGTTGCGGGAATGGCGCTCGTAGCGCGGGCTGAGTCTGCGTCCGATGCCTAACCTCGCGCTTTCACGCGGCAGGGCGTCCGGTGGGTGATCAGAAACGCAGAGAGTGCTCCTCGCTGTCGCGCTTGGCGGAGACTGCCTGGCAGACGTGGGCATGCTGCGGGCCGAGCCGGCGGTGTTCGGGCCGGTGGCTTCCGACCCGACGGTGTCCCGGCTGGTCGACACGCTGGCAGCGGAGGGGAAGCGTGCGCTGACCGCACTGCGCCAGGCCCGCGCTCAAGCCCGTGAACAGGTGTGGACGTTGGCCGGTGACGCGGCGCCGGACGCTTCCGGTCAGGTGGTCGTGGACCTGGACGGGGTGCTGGTGATCGCGCATTCCGAGAAACAGGACGCGGCCGCGACCCGGAAGAAGACCTTCGGCCATCATCCGCTGATGGGGTTCGTCGACCACGGCAGGGGCGGGTCCGGGGAGCCGGTGGCCGCCCTGCTGCGGCCCGGGAACGCGGGCAGCAACACCGCGGCCGACCACATCGATGCCGCCCGGCTCGCCCTGGCACAGCTGCCGAAGGTTGGTTGGGATGTAATTCCACGGGGTTGATAATCTATATTCCGCATATGTGCTGCATGTGGGGCGCACCCCGATGCCTCCAGCTGCAGTGAGGAGTGGTTTCGATGAGTAGGTATATTGACATCGCATTCGAATTCAATAAGGCTAACTCTGTGTCGTCGATCATCGGCGCCCTCGTGGGTGGGGGCTGGCGGCCGGATGATGATGGACGGATCAAGTTTCTCGTCGAGCCTGATTTGTTCGATTGGGAGGATATGCCTCTCGATTGCGATTGCGTTGCAATCGAAAAAATGGAGGTGGCTAGGATTGTTAACGGATCGTGTGCAATTATCCTTACGTGGGAGAATACTGGAATCGGGGTATCGTTTCTCATCTCCTCCGCGGGGAGGCAGCTATCGGTAGATCCAAGAGTCGATACGGTTTATAGGCGGGATGTCGATATTTACGTTGACTTCGAGTGGTATATCTCCAAAATTCTTCCTTCTGTGAGTGGCTTGGGCCTAAGCGGATACCGCATCTCCGATCTGCCGGCCTGAATGGCTGCGGCCAGTGCCGGAGCACCCGCCGCACCTTCGCGATCCACGTCAGTGGTAGAGCTGGAGCTGTTCCACCAACGGCAGGCTCCCCGCCCCGAGCCCCACCGCGATGGCGAGCTGGCCGAATCCCCTGGTCCGCCCCCGTCACCCGGCACTCTGCTGGAAGGTGTTCGACGTCATGTTCTCGGTCGTTCCGCTCTCGAACGGGGGATTCGTGAACTGCAGCAGTACGTCAAGCAGTCGAGTCCCGACGCCAACGGCGCTCTGGTGTACGCCTAGTCATGTCGCCTGTGGAAACCAGCACGAACTCGCCGCCCAGACCCGCAGTTTCTTCCACCGCGACAGCGTCGGCTCCACATCGTGCGCGAATACCTCGGCGACCGATACGTCCGGTACCTCCTCGACGAGTGAGCCCCGTGAATTTCTGATCAATACGCTTGTTTACCACCCGTGATTACGGCCACAGCAGCTGACGCCGCCACCCCTCGCCCTCGCGCCTGTACTCAAGCCGCACGTGCCGCCGCCTCTCGTCCCCCTGGAAGAACTCCACCGACTCCGGCCGCAGGCGGTACAGGGTCCACGTGGAGGAATCGGCGGCCGGTTCCGTCCGGGCCCGGGTCCATGCCTCCTCCGATGCTCGGGCCAACTCCGCCACCGACCCCAGCGGCTCGCTCTGGTGCCCCGTGAGGGCCGCGGCCAGGGCGCCCGTCGATCTGGCGTGGAGGTCGGCCCGCGCCTCCTCCGCCGTGCCGGTCACGACCGGGCCCCGGACCCGTACCTGGCGGCCCAGGGTCGGCCAGTAGAAGGCGAGAGCGGCGTACGGGTGGGACGCCAAGGCGCGGCCCTTGGTGCTGGTGCGATGGGTGCCGAAGGACCAGCCGGTGTGGTCGGCGCCGTGGAGCATGACGATGCGGACGTCGGGGTGGCCGGCCTCGTCCGTCGTGGCGAGCGACATGGTGTGCGGCTCGCGTTCGCCCGCCGCCACGACCTCCGCGAACCAGGTGGTGAAGAGGGCGAGGGGGTCCGCGGGGGCCGAGGCCGGGTCGAAGGGCGGAAGGGTGGTCGTCGCCGGGTCCCAGACCCGTTGTGACCTCAGGAGTTCATGGAGTGCGTGGAGATCCGGTGCCATGGCGTCATGGTCACACCTGGCCCAGGTCCGACGACACCCACCTCTCCGGACGCATGTGGATCACCACCTGCTCGCCGTGTTCCTTCCACGCGAAGTCGACGTAGCCGTCGACCTTCTCGGCGGGCAGGTACCGGGCCGACATCTTGCGCAGTTCCTCCTTCGTCGCCGGGTCTACCGCCACAACCGGGCCCTCCACCGACACGTACCGAATCGTCGGCTCCAGGCGGTCGACCATCAGGGTGAAACGGCCCGCGGCCTCGATCAGGCCGTACTTGCGCGACTCCCGGCCCGTCATGATCCATACGTCGCCGCCGTGCTCGTACCAGTACCAGATCGGTACCGACAGGGGTGCCCGGCCCGGTCCGCCGTCCACCGACAGTGCGGCGATGTGGGGCTCGGACAGGAACGTCTCTCGTTCTTCGCGGCTCAGGGGCATCGGAGGATCCTTAAGTATGTTGGGCGGTCAACGGGGCGGGCCGCAGCGACAACACCGCCCCCACCCGTCGCCTTCCCGGCCCTCCCGCGCACCGCTCAGTTTCGGCCGAGCACCACCGTTCCGGACGAGCAGAACCATCCCCCGGTGCCCGAGGCCACGCCGAGCCGCGGCAACCCGCCGTCGCGGGCCCGCACCTGCCGGGTCCCCGCCTCGCCCCGCAGCTGACGTACTGCCTCGACCAGCAGGAACAGGCCGCGCATGCCGGGGTGCTGGGCCGAGAGGCCGCCGCCGTCGGTGTTCACCGGGAGGGCCCCGTCGGTCACCGTCAGGCGGGCGTCCGTCACGTACGCCCCGCCCTCGCCCTTTCCGCAGAAACCCAGGTCCTCCAAGGTCACCAGCGTCATGTAGGTGAAGGCGTCGTAGAGCTGCGCGAAGTCCATTTCCGGTGGTCCGACGCCGGCCCGTTCGAAGGCCAGGCGTCCGCTGGCCGCCGCCGGGGACACCGTGAAGTCCTCCCACTCCGACATCGCGGCGTGGGACACCGCCTCTCCCGTGCCCAGGATCCACACCGGGGGTGTGCGACAGTCCCGTACGTACTCCTCGGCGGTCAGCAGCACCGCCGCGCCGCCGTCCGAGCGCAGGCAGCAGTGCAGCTTGGTGAACGGGTCGGCGATCACCGGCCCGGAGAGTACGTCGTCGACGGTCAGGGGGTCCCGGAACATCGCCTCCGGGTTCAGGGCCGCGTTCGCTCGGGCCTGGACCGCGACCTGCGCCAGCTGCTCGGCCGTCGTGCCGTACTCGATCATGTGGCGGCGGGCCGCCATCGCGTACTTGGCGATCAGGGTGTGGCCGTAGGGGACCTCGAACTGGGTCGGGCCGCGCCCGCCGAAGGAGAGTGTGCCCGTGCGGCGGCCCGCCTTCACGTCCGAGCGGGCCGTGGAGCCGTACGCCAGGAGTACGGCGTTCGCGTGGCCCGCCGCTATCGCGTCAGCGGCGTGGGCGGCCATCACCTCCCAGGTGGCGCCGCCCACCGAGGTGGAGTCCACCCAGGTGGGGCGCAGGCCCAGGTAGTCGGCGACCTCGACGGGGGCGAGGGTGCCCAGGCCCGCCGACGCGAAGCCGTCGATCAGCCGCCGGGGCAGGCCCGCGTCCGCCAGGGCGCGGCGGGCCGCCTGGGCGTGGAGGGTGTACGGCGTCGCGTCGGGTACTCCTCCGCAGTCGGAGAGGGCGACGCCCACCACTGCGACGTTCCGGCTCCCGCGTGTCATCGGCGGCCTCCCGACCCTGGGCAATCCGTCCCCGCCCCCCTAATATGACGGACCGTCAGATGAAGACGGAAGAGTCAGGCAAGAGCCAGGGAGCCGCCATGGACGCCCGCCTCACCGCCGAGCAGGACGACATCCGCCGCGCCCTGCGCGAACTCCTCCGCAAGCGGTGCACCGGCGCCGACGTCCGGCACGCCGTCGACACCCCCGCCGGACACGACCCCGCCCTGTGGACCGCCCTCGCCGGCCACCTCGGCCTGCCCGGGCTCGCCCTGCCCGAGACGTACGGCGGCGTCGGCTGCTCGGTGACCGAACTCGCCCTCGCCGCCGAGGAGACGGGACGCGTCCTGGCGCCGAGCCCGCTGCTGGCCACCGCCGTCCTCGCCGCCCCCCTGCTGCTCGCCCTCGGCACCGACGTCCAGCGCGCCGAGCTGCTGCCGCGCATCGCCGCCGGACAGCTCACCGCCGCCCTCGCCGTGCCCGGGTCCGCCCTCGCCACCGCGCTCGCGCTGACCGGCCCCAACAGCGGCGAGTGGGCGGGCGGCGGGCGCGCCGGGGGTGTCCAGGCCCGCCGGGTCGGCGGTGGCTGGCGGCTGTACGGGGAGGCGGCCCAGGTCCTCGACGGGCACGACGCCGGACTGCTGCTGGTCGCCGCCCACAGCGGGGGGTACGTCCGCTCGCGCGTGCTGCTGTTCCTCGTGTCCGGGGAGGCGTCCGGACTGGTCCGGGTGCGGCAGACCGCGCTGGACGCCACCCGGCCCCGGGGACGGATCCAGCTCCGCGACACCGAGGCCGAACTGCTGGGCGACGGTGATCCGGCCGCCGTGCTCACCGCGCTCGCCGCCACCGGCGACACCGCCGCCGCCCACCTGGCCTGCGAGGCGGTCGGCGCGGCGGAACGGGCGCTGGAGCTGACCGTCGGGCACGTCGGGCGGCGCGAGCAGTTCGGGCGGCCCATCGGGTCCTTCCAGGCCGTGCAGCACCGGCTGGCCGACGTCTACGTCCGGGTGCAGGCGGCCCGCTCGGCGGCCCACCACGCCGCCTTCGCGGCCGGGTCCGGCCGCGAAGACGAAAGGGAGTGGGTCGGCGGGCTCGCCCTCGCCCAGGCCCTGGACGCGCTGCGGGTCTCCGCCGCCGAGGCGGTCCAACTGCACGGGGGGCTCGGTTTCACCTGGGAGCACGACGCGCACCTCTACGTGAAGCGGGCCGCCGGTGACGAGTTGCTCTTCGGGCCCGTGCACCGGCTGCGGGCCCGCGCGGCCGACCGGGCCGGCCTCTTCGACGCGTCCGATGCACGCGATACATCCGACGCGCGCGATACACGCGATACATACGACGCCTCCGACCGGAAGGCGGTGGTCCTGTGATCGGCGTCAGGCTCGTGCAGAAGGTGTCCGCCACCCGTGCCTTCGCCCGGATCGGGCCGCACGTCTTCCCGCCGCTCGACCGTGCCGTGCACCGCCTCACCCGCGGGAAGGTCCTGCTCAGCGCCCAGATGCTGCCGGGGGTCGTCCTCACCTCCACCGGCGCCCGCAGTGGGCAGGCCCGGCGCACCCCGCTCGCCTGCATGCCCGACGACAGCGGCTGGATCCTCGTCGGGTCCAACTTCGGCCGGCCCGGCCACCCCGCCTGGACCCACAACCTGCTCGCCCACCCCGACGCCGAGATCAGCTGGAAGGGTGCCGACGTCCCCGTCACCGCCCGCCTGCTCAAGGGGGAGGAGCGCGAGGCCGCCTGGAAGGCCGTCCTGGCGTTCTGGCCGCCGTACGCCGCCTACCAGGAGCGGGTGGAGCGCGAGATCCGCCTCTTCCGGCTCACCCGGCGGGCGTCATAGGCGTACGCCACGGGGACTGCGTCACAGCGCGTGCTGGACCAGCAGGAACGCCCCTATGCCCAGCATGGCCGCGCCCGAGGTGCGGGTCACCGCGCGGGCCGCGGCCGGGCGGGCCGACAGGAGGGCGCGGGACAGGGCGCCCACGATGCCGTAGACCAGGGCGCAGCACGCCATGTGCAGGACGCCGAGGGTGGCGGTCTGGGCGGCCACCGGGAGGCGGGCGGCGCTGCCGGTGGTGAGGAACTGCGGAAGTACTGACAGGTACAGCAGCAGCCCCTTCGGGTTCAGGCCGCTGATCGCCGCCCCGCGCAGGAAGACCGACGTACGCGACGACCCCAGCGTCTCTGCGCCCGTCCCCGTCCCCGTCTCCTCGCCCGTCCCTGTCCCCGTCTCCTCGCCCGCCCCCGGCACCCCCGGCCGCCGTACGACCCCCCAGCCCAGCCACACCAGGTACGCCGCACCCGCCACCGTCAGGGCGGTGAGCAGCGCCGGGGAGCCGGCCACCAGGACGGCCAGGCCCGCCGCCGCCAGCGCCGTGTGCAGGGCGTAGCCGCTGACCAGGCCCGCCACCGCGATCCCCACCGACGCCGGCCGACCGCGCAGCCCGGCGGCGATCGTGTACGCCCAGTCGGCGCCCGGTACGCACACCAGCAGCAGGTCGACGGCGAGGAAAGAGAACAGCGCTCCTGAGTCCATGACGGTGAGATTAGGAACTTTTGTCGCGAAAGTGTTCCTGAAGTTTGCCACCAGGCCATCCCATGCCGGGAAAATATGCCTCATGGACGACGTGGACCGGAAAATCCTTGCCGAGCTGCAGCAGGACGGGCGGCTGACCGTGACCGAGCTGGCCGCGCGGGTGCGGCTGAGCGTCTCGCCGTGCCACCGCCGGTTGCGCGAGCTGGAGCGGTCGGGGGCGATCAGCGGGTACCGGGCGCTGGTGGAGCCGACCGCGCTGGGGCTGACCTTCGAGGCGCTGGTCTTCGTGTCCATGCGGCAGGAGGACCGGGACACGGTCGCCGAGTTCGAGAAGGCGCTGGCCGACATCCCGCACGTACTGGACGCCGAGCGGCTGTTCGGCGAGCCCGACTACCTGCTGCGGGTGGCCACCGCCGACCTCGCCGCCTTCCAGCGGCTCTACGACGAGCGGCTGGCGACGCTGCCGGGCGTGCAGCGGCTGACGTCGACGCTGGTGATGAAGCACGTGGTCAAGGACCGGCCCCTGCCCGCACAGGCATGAGCCTCTGGCCGCCCGTGCCCCGTGCGGCCCTGAGCCGCCGCCCCGTAAAGCCGCGAGCGGTGGCCACCCGTGCGTCAGGTGGACCACCGCTCGTGAGACAGGACGTGAGGGTTACTTCGTGGGCTTCTTCCCGGTGACGCCCAGGTGCACCAACAACGCTACGTTCGGCTTGAGTTCGGCCTGCTTCACACCCCAGCTGGTGAAGCCCTTCTGGTGCGAGGCGACCGCCGCGAGCATGGCGACGAGCGAACCGGCGATCGCCGCCGGGTTCACGTCCTTGTCGACCCGCCCCTTGGCCTGGAGCTCGGCGACCGCGTCCGCGAGGGAGTTGTTCACCGAGTTGAGGATCTTCATCCGGAGTTTGTAGAAGCGTTTGTCCCCCTCGGCCGCGCCGAGGTCGACGACGCGCAGGATCGCGTCGTTGTTCCGCCAGAACTCCAGGAAGCCGTCGGTCAGTTCCTGCGCGGTCTGCCAGCCGGCCTTGCCGACCCAGGAACGCCCCTCCAGCAGCTCGGCCAACCCGGCGCCCTCGGCGGCCATTTGCTCGGCGATCTCCAGGACGGCTCCCTCGACGTCCGGGAAGTACTGGTAGAAGGTCGCGGGCGAAGTGCCCGCCTTCCGGGCCACGTCGATCACCTTGACGTCCCGGTAGGGAGAGGAGCTGAGCATCTCGCTGAGGCAGTCCAGCAGCTTCTGCCGCGTCGCCTGCCCGCGCCGACCGGCAACGCGGCCGTCGACGGTACGCACTTGTCCTGTCATGCCGTCAGCTTACCGAGGGGGTGTCCGAGCGCGATTCGGCCGACTGCAAATGGGGTGCGCGGGTGCTCGGAGGCGGGTGTTGCTGGTCTGCGGGGTGCGTCGGCCGCCGCTACTTTGGGTTCATGGCCGAAAACAGGGCATCGGAGTCAACGGGGGCATCGGAGTCATCAGGGGCGCCGGAGTCGTCGGGGTCGTCGGGGTCCTCGGAACCGACAGCGTCGCCTGAGTCACCGCCCCCGCCCCCGCCCGGCTCCCCCGAGCGCGTGGAGTCACCGCCCCCGCCCGGCTCCCCCGAGCGCGCGGAGGCACCCCCACCACCCCCCTCCGGCGCCACCGAGAGCGCGGCGGCGCGGCTGTACGCCGAGGGCGTCCCCTGCTGGGTCGACGCCCAGCTGCCCGATCTCGACGCGGGCCG
The DNA here is from genome assembly GCF_057707805.1 of Streptomyces sp. bgisy159. Taxonomy (NCBI): domain Bacteria; kingdom Bacillati; phylum Actinomycetota; class Actinomycetes; order Kitasatosporales; family Streptomycetaceae; genus Streptomyces; species Streptomyces sp. bgisy159. The sequence continues at coordinate 178,209 of NZ_JBYIQX010000011.1, forward strand.
CCGCTTCTACGGCGAGCTCTTCGGATGGACGTTCGAGGACGCGTACGGCGGCTCGGTGTGGGCCCGGCTGGACGGTGAGCCCGTCGCCGCGCTCGCCCACAAGGCGGACGGGCGGATGCCCACCGTCTGGACGGTGTACTTCGCCGCCCCGGACATCGAGGCGACCGCCCGCCGGGTCCTGGCCGCCGGGGGTCAGGTCGTGATGGCTCCGCTGCGGGTCGCCCGGCTGGGTGTCGCCGCCCTCGTGACCGATCCCGAGAACGCCGTCTTCGGCCTGTGGCAGGCCGACACCCACCCAGGCTTCGGGCGGCGGCGCGCCCCCGGCGCCTTCACCTGGGCGCAGCTGTACACCCGCGACACCGAGCGCGCCAACGCCTTCTACGGCGATCTCTTCCACGACGCCCTGTTCGGCCCGGACGCCGACCCCGACTTCGGGCGGGCGCCCGTCTCCGACGTCTTCCCCGCGGAGATGCCCCCGCACTTCGTCGTCCATTTCCAGGTGGCGGACTGCGGCGCGGCGCTCGATACGGTCATCCGGCTCGGCGGCCGGGTGCGGGCCGGCCCGTTCACCGCCTCGTACGGCACGGTCGCCGTCGTCAGCGACAATCAGGGGGCGTCGTTCGCGCTGCTGGAGCGCCACTAGGCTCTGCTCTGATATGAGACACCCCGTTTGTGCAAGGGTTCGCCAGCGGGCGTCCGGCCGGGAACAATCAGGGTGCGTGCCGCCAAGGCGGTGCGGTGGTGAGACGCTGCACGGGGCCGCGTGAACACATCGGTGGCGCGGCCCGTACGGGGAGGTGGCAGGCAAGTGGTGGATCAGCTGACGCAGCACGATCCGCGGCGGATCGGGCCGTTCGAGGTGCTGGGACGGCTGGGTGCCGGCGGCATGGGGCTGGTCTATCTCGCGCGCTCGGCGTCCGGCCGGCGGGTGGCGATCAAGACGGTGCGCACGGAGCTCGCGGAGGACCAGCTCTTCCGCGTGCGCTTCACGCGTGAGGTGGAGGCGGCCCGGGCGGTCTCCGGCTTCTACACGGCGGCCGTGGTCGACGCCGACCCGCGCGCCGCCGTGCCGTGGCTGGCCACCGCGTACGTGCCCGCGCCCTCCCTCGAAGAGATAGTGAACGAGTGTGGGCCGCTGCCGGCCCAGGCGGTGCGCTGGCTGGCGGCGGGTGTCGCCGAGGCGCTGCAGTCCATCCACGGCGCCGGGCTGGTCCACCGTGACCTGAAGCCGTCCAACGTGCTGGTCGTCGAGGACGGCCCCCGGGTGATCGACTTCGGTATCGCGTCCGGCGTGTCGAACACGCGTCTGACGATGACGAACGTCGCCGTGGGCACCCCCGCCTACATGTCCCCGGAGCAGGCGAAGGACTCGCGGAGCGTGACGGGCGCGTCCGACGTCTTCTCGCTCGGCTCGATGCTGGTGTTCGCCGCCACCGGGCACCCGCCGTACCACGGCGCGAACCCGGTCGAGACCGTCTTCATGCTGCTGCGCGAGGGCCCGGACCTCGAAGGACTCCCCGACGAGCTGCGCCTGCTCATCGAGTCGTGCATGCAGATGGACCCCACCGCCCGGCCCAACCCGGCCGACCTCCAGGCCCAGCTGGCGCCCCACCTGTTCGGCTCCGGCTCGGACGACAGCGGTACCGCGTCGGCGTGGCTGCCCGAGCGGGCGGTCGCCCTCATCGAGACCCGCCGCGGCGGCCGGACCACCGCGTTCCCCGCGTCAGGCCGAGGCGGACACGGCGGACACGGCGGGCATGGTGGCCCCGGTGGCCCCGGCGGGCATGGTGGCCCCGGCGGCCACGGTGGCCCCGGCCGGGGCGGCTCCGGTGGCGGCCTGCCCGCCGTGCCGCCCCCGCCGTCCCACGAGCCCGCGCTGCCGGCCCACCCGGCCCGGCCGCCCGTGCCGGCCGGCGTCGGCGCCCCGGACACCGGCCCGGTGCGGCTGGCCGGGGCCGCCGTTCCGGTCGGGCCCGGCCCGCGCGTCGCCGATGTCCGCGCCTCCGCCGCCACCAGGGCGCCGGCGCCCGACCCCGGCCTGGTCGCCTCCTGGTCCAAGCCGCGCCCCGGCGTCAACGGCGCCGACCCCGCGGTGCCGCCCGCGCCGGCCGCGCCCCCGGAGGCCACCGGCTGGCGGCCCTGGCGGTTCCGCATGTCCAACGACGTCTGGGGCACCCCGGCGGTCGGCGGCGACCTGGTCTACGTCACCTCCTTCGAGGTCCACGCGCTCGACGTGGCCACCGGCCGGCGCCGCTTCAAGACCCGTGACGTCGCCTGGTCCATGGCGGTCGCCGACGGCCGTATCCACGCCTCCGACGGCCCCACCCTGTTCGCACTGGACTGCCGTGAGGGCCTGGACCTGTGGCGGGTGCAGACCGAGGCCTGGGTGTACACGCTCAAGGCGGAGCGGGGCACCGTCCTCACCGGGACGCGCGGCGGCGGCGTCCAGGCCTGGGAGGCAGCGGGCGGCCAGAAACTGTGGGAGATCACCGGCTGCCAGACCGACTTCGAGTCGCCCGAGGCGGGGCCCCAGCTCCACGAGGGCACGGTGTACGTCTGGCAGGACGCCCGGCTGCGTGCCCTGGACGCCCGTACCGGCGAGGAGCGCTGGTCGTACCCGATCGGCGACGCGGCCTCCTGCGGCGGCGTCCCGGTCCGGGTCACCCCGGCCTCCGACGGTTACGTGTACGTCTCGGCCGGCACCCGCGTCCTCGCGGTCGACGTGGTCAGCGGCATGGTGCGCTGGCACTTCGAGGCCCCGGCGGTCTTCCTGTGCCCGCCCACCTTCGTGCCCGGCCCCGCGGTCACCGGCGGCGGCCTCTACCTCGCCGACTACCTCGGCACCGTGTACGCCCTCGACGCCACCGACGGCCGCGACCGCTGGCGCATCGCCACCGAGGCACGGTCCTCCGTCGAGCCGGTGCTCGTCGCGGGCGGCCACGTCCACGTGGGCAGCGGCAAGGGCCTGTACACCCTTGACGCGGTCACCGGCACCCCGAAGTGGCGCTTCCAGGCGGGCGGCGACATCGTCGGCGCGCCCGCGGTCGCCGAGGGCCGCATCCACTTCGGCTCCACCGACCACCTCCTGTACACCCTCAAGGCCGACGACGGCCGCCTGCGCTGGAAGCTCGCCACCGGCGGCGAGATCACCGGCTCCCCGGTGGTGAAGGACGGCGTGGTGTACGCGTGCAGCAAGGACCGCTGCGTGTACGCCCTGGACGCGGAGAAGGGCACCGGTACGGCACGCACGTCGTGACGCCGCAGGGCGGTCGCCGGGCTGCGGCGGGACGGACGGCCGGGGGTGCGGGACGGTCGGTCCGGCGTGTGCAGGGCGGTCGCCGGCGCCTGCGGGACGGTCGGTCGGGGCAGGACGAACTGACCGCCGGTCACCGCACCTCGGGCGGGGTGGTCCGCCGGGCGGCGTACAGGGCCGCCTGGCGGTCGGCGGGCAGGTTGCCCAGCGCGATCAGGTGGGGTGCCTGTGCGAACGCCGCCGCCCGGGCCGTCTCCCCGGCCGCCCACAGCGCCCGTACGGTGCCCTGCACGGCCTCGGCGGGATACCCGGCGAGCACCGAGGCGCGGGCCACGGCGGCGGCGCGGGCTGCGCCCGCCTCGGTGACCTCGGAGACCAGTCCGACCTGGTGGGCCCGCCGCGCCGACACCCGTTCGGCGGTGCCCATCAGCATCATCCGGGCGGCCTCCCCGTAGGGCATCCGGTGTGCCATCAGCACCGACTCGTAGGCGCTGACCATCCCGTAGGTGGTGTGCGGGTCGAAGAAGGTGGCGTCGGCCCCGGCGATCAGGAACTCGCACTCCCCGAGCAGGTAGAAGGCGCCCCCGCAGGCCATGCCCTCCACGGCGGCGACGACCGGCTTCCACAGGCCGTTCGCCTTGGGCCCGACGTCCAGCAGCGGATCGTCCTGCATGTAGGGGGAGGCCGGCTGGGGGACCGCGGTGTCGCGGTCGATGCCGGTGCAGAAGGCGCGCGTCCCGGCGGCGGCGAGCACCACGGCCCGCACGGAGTCGTCGTACCGGAACCTCCGCCACGTCCGGCGCAGCCGCTCCGCCAGCCCGGTGTCGATGGAGTTGAGCCTCTCCGGCCGGTCCAGGGTCACCACGGCGACCCCGCTGCCGGCGTCCGCCTCGACGAGCAGGCTCACGGCCGCTCCTCCAGGACCCACCGGGGCAGCCCGTCCGCGCCGAACACCGCCCGCACCCGTGCCCCGATCCGCAGCCGGTCCGGGGGCACGGAGTCGAGAGCGGCGTCGGCGCGGGCGACGACGTTCCCGACGAGCCGGATCCCCGGATGCTCGGCGAGCTCCACGACGACGACGTTGTAAGGGGCGCAGCGCGCGTAGTCGGGCAGCAGCGGCGGATGGGGGAGTACGTACGACCAGATCCGCCCTCGCCCGGACACGGCCCGCCACTCGCTCGCGAAGGACTGGCAGCGGGGGCAGCAGGGGCGGGGCGGGAAGCGGGGCTCGGCGCAGTCGGCGCAGTACTGGACGCGCAGCTCGCCCCGGGCGGCGTACTCCCAGAAGGGGGCGCCGTCGGGGTCGGTGACAGGGGTGAGCACGGTGGTCAGCTCCTCAGCAGCAGTGCGGAGGTGGGTACGCCCTCGCCGGCGGTGACGAGGCAGGTGGCGGCGCCCGGCACCTGGGCGGTGCTGGTGCCGCGCAGTTGCCGGACGCCCTCGGTGATCAGGTTGAAGCCGTGGATGTACGCCTCCGACAGCCCGCCCCCGGCGGTGTTGAGCGGCAGCCGCCCGCCGGTCTCCAGGGCGCCGCCCTCGGTGAAGGGGCCGCCCTCGCCGCGCCCGCAGAAGCCGTAGCCCTCCAGGGAGAGCGGTATGAGGGGGGTGAACGCGTCGTAGATCTGGGCGACGTCGACGTCCTGGGGCGTGAAGTCGGCCTGTTTCCACAGGTGCCGGGCGGCGGCCCAGGACGGCCCGGTCAGGGGGTCGTCGGTCCAGTAGTTGACCATGCCGTGGTGCTGTGCGGGCAGGCCCTGGGCGGCGGAGTGCACGTACACGGGCCGCTGCCGGCAGTCCCGGGCGCGCTCGGCCGAGACGACGACGCAGGCCGCCGCGCCGTCCGTTTCCAGGCAGTTGTCGAAGAGGCAGAGCGGCTCGCTGATCCACCGGGACGTCATGTACATCTCCCGGGTGAGGGGCCGTTCGTACATCACGGCGGCCGGGTTCTGGTTGGCGCGGTTGCGGCAGGCGAGGGCGACGTTGAACAGGTGGTCGCGGGTGGCGCCGTACTCGTGCAGGTAGCGGCGGGCCAGCATGGCGATCTCGTCCGCGGGCCGCAGCAGCCCGAAGGGCCGCGTCCACTGGCCCGGCGTGGGCAGCTGCGCCCGGACGTTCGTCCACGGCCGCGGCCCGCTGCCCCGTTTGCGGGACCGCCAGGCGACGCCGACGGTGGCCTGTCCGGCGGTGATGGCGGCGGCGAGGTGGGCGACCGTGGCGCAGGAGCCGCCGCCGCCGAAGCCGACCTTGCCGAAGAAGGTCAGGTCGCCGAACCCGACGGCCTTGGCCAGTTCGACCTCGTCGGTCTCCTCCATGGTGTAGGAGGCGAGCGCGTCGACCTCGCCGGGCGCTATCCCCGCGTCGTCGAGGGCGGCGACGACGGCCCGGCAGGCGAGGCCGCGCTCGTCCTCCTCGAGTCGCTTGGCGAAGGCGGTCTGTCCGATCCCGACGATGGCGGTGGCGTCTTTGAGGGACACGGCCCGCACCTCCGATCTCCGCACGGCGGCCACGACTGTGGCTGACAGGTCGTCAGATTACAGCTAATCTGACGGACAGTCAGCTGGTGTGGTGCGGGGCGGGGAGGCGGCCGTTCATGGAGTGGCGGAACATCCCGGAGCTGGTGCGCTGGTCGGCGGTGCGGTACGCGGACACCGAGGCGGTCGTGGACGGCCGTACCCGGATCACCTACGCAGGTCTCGGCGCCCGCGTCGAACGCGCGGCCGCCGCCTGCCTGGCCCACGGCCTGCGCCCCGGCGAACGGGTGGCGATCTGGGCCCCCAACTCCCTGGACTGGCTGGTCGCAGCCCTCGGCGCGGTCACCGCGGGCGGAGTGCTGGTCCCTCTCAACACCCGCTTCAAGGGCGCCGAGGCGGCCGACGTCCTGCGCCGCAGCGGGACCCGGCTGCTGTTCGTGACGGGCACCTTCCTCGGCACGTCGTACGTGACCTCGCTGAGGCGGGCGGTGGGGGCGGGGCGGGGGCCGGACCTCCCGGGCCTGCCGGAGCTGCGCACGGCGGTGGTGCTGTCCCAGGACGCGCCCCCCGGCTTCCTGACCTGGCCGGACTTCCTGGCGGCGGGGGAGGGCGTACCGGCGGCCGAGGTGCGCGAGGCGGAGATCCCCGCCGACTCGGACATCGTCTACACCTCGGGCACCACGGGCCGCCCCAAGGGCGCGGTGATCACCCACGCGCAGACCCTGCGCGCCTACGACACCTGGAGCGACCTGGCCGGCCTGCGCCACGGCGACCGCTACCTCGTCGTGAACCCGTTCTTCCACACCTTCGGCTACAAGGCCGGCGCCCTCGCCTGCCTGACCCGGGGCGCGACCCTGATCCCGCAGCCGGTCTTCAACGCCGGGACGGCCCTGGCGAACATCGCCGCGGAGCGGGTCTCGGTCCTGCCCGGCCCGCCGACCCTGCTCCAGTCCCTCCTCGACCACCCCGCCCGCCGCGACCACGACCTCTCCTCCCTGCGGCTGGTGGTGACGGGCGCGGCGGTGGTCCCGCTGCGGCTGGTGCGCCGCCTGCGCGACGAACTCGGCGTCGCGACCGTCCTCACCGCCTACGGCCTCTCCGAGGCGTCCGGACTGGTCACCATGTGCCGCCGGGACGACCCGCCCGAGGTGGTCGCCGCCACCTCGGGCCGGCCCGTGCCCGGGGTGGAGGTGCGGGTGGCCGACGGCGCGGGCGCCGCCCTCGCCCCCGGCACGCCCGGCGAGGTCCTGGTCCGCGGCTACAACGTCATGCGCGGCTACGACGGCGACCGCGCGGCCACCGGGGAGGCGCTGACCCCGGACGGCTGGCTGCGCACGGGCGACATCGGCGTCCTGGACCGGCAGGGCAACCTGACGATCACCGACCGCCTGAAGGACATGTACGTCGTCGGCGGCTTCAACGCCTACCCGGCGGAGATCGAACAGGCCCTCGCCCGCCACCCCGGCGTCACCGAAGCGGCGGTGGTCGGCGTACCCGACGCCCGCCTCGGCGAGGTCGGCAGGGCGTACGTGGTCCGCCGGCCGGGGGCGTCGCTCACCGCCGACGAGCTGATCGCCTGGTCCCGGCGCGAGATGGCGAACTACAAGGTGCCGAGGACGGTCCGCTTCGTGCGCGAGCTGCCGAGGAACGCGAGCGGAAAGGTGCTGAAGGGCGAGCTGCGGGGCGGGGACTGAGGTGGTGAAGGGCGAGCTGGGGGACAGAGGCTGACGATCACTCGGTCAGCCGGACCTCCAGCCACGGCCAGACGGCGGCCAGCCGCCCGGGATGCTCGGGCCGGTCCACGGCCGGCACCAGCACCGGCCGCAGCGGGGCCGACGGCAGGAAGCGCACGGTCGTCCCGGTGGTCCCGTCGCCGGGCACGGGCTCCAGACCGGTCACCGGGACGCCGTACTCGTACCGCTGGGTCCAGGAGCCGTCGTGCCGCCGGTTGGTGTGCACCAGCCACTCGCTGAGCGCGGCGACGACGGACATCCCGCGCCGGGGGTGCCCGTCGGGCAGCCGCTCGGCCCCCGGGGAGTCGAAGAACCGCAGGTCCTTGGTGGCCATCACCGGCTTGCGCACCACCCGCCCGGACACGTCGACCCTGGTGTCCGTCCCCCGCCCGTCGTCGGAGACGGCGACGGACCCGTCGCGATGCACGGTGACCACACAGGTCCCGCGGCCCCTGCCCAGTGCCTCGTCGGCGGCGTACGCCACCACCTCCAGCACCAGATGCCAGGCACCGCCGGGCGCGAACTCCCCGGCCCGCTCCCGGACATGAGCGAGATGCCCCTCGTCCACCGACGCGGCCCAGTCATGCGTGGTGTTGACCCACTCGCCCCTCGAAGCACCCATACGCCGAGTATCCCGGGCCGATCCCCGACCCCGGCGGACGACTCCCCCTGCCACTCCGGGCACCCGGTGGACGACTCCCCCTGAAACGCGAATACGGCCGCGGCGGCTCCCCCTCGGCGCCGCCGCGGCCGTCCCCCCTGCGGTGGTCGTCAGCCGGCGCTCTCCGTGGTGGCGTGGTTCTCCAGCAGCATCTTCTGGGGGCCGGTCGCGTGGTTCTCCATGACGGTCACCTCGTCGCCGGCGACCTCGCCCCGCGGCGCGTTCAGAGGCGTCCCCGTGGCGTGGTTCTCCAGCGTGGTCAGAGGCGTCCCGGCGACCTCGCCCTGCGGCGCGTTCAGAGGCGTCCCGGTGGCGTGGTTCTCCAGCGTGGTGACGGCCTCGTCGCCGGTGGCGTGGTTCTCCTGGGGCGTGGCGACCGCCGTGTCGATCGTCTCGTCGCTCATCGTCGTGACTCCTCTGGTTGAGCTGCTGGACCGGGGTCCGGAAGTACCTGCCCGGTGACTCCCCCGAGGGCCACCGGACAGGCGTGGAGGCCGCCACCCTACGGGTGGGCCTTCACCGGCGACCCGCCTGCCCCCCGAAGCGCCGGATCGCGGTACCGAGCGTGCCGCCCGGCGATAAACGAACGATGAACGCCCCGCGTGGGGGCGGTACTCGGGCCCGCTCGGCCCGCTCGGCCGGGCCTGGCCCGCTCGCCCCGGCCGGGCCCGCTCGCTCCGCTCAGGCGCCGCTCACGCGGCGGTCGCCGGGGCGAGCAGGGCGCGGACCTCCGCGGCCTCCGGGGAGCCCAGCCGGTCGAAGACCGACAGCGCCTCCTGCCAGCACGCGCGGGCCCGGTCGGACTGGCCGAGGCTGTTCAGACTGCGCCCGAGCACCGTCAGCACGTTCGCGCGGCGCCACTCGCCGCCGATGCCCCGCAGGACGGACAGGGACTGCTCGGTCATGGCGGCCGCGTTGGCCGGCCTGTGCGCGGCGAGGTGGACCTCGGCCATGCGGAAGAGCGTCATGCCCTCCCAGAGTCGCTGGCGGCTCTCCCGGAACACGCCCAGCGCGTCGTCCAGGCAGGACAGCGCCTCGTCCAGCCGGCCGGACCGGGTCAGGGCCAGGCCGAGGGCGTAGCGGGCGTTGGCGCCGCGCAGGGAGTGCCCCAGGGTGTCGTAGATCGCGACGCCTTCCCCGGCCAGTTCCACGGCGCTGTCGACGCGGTCCGTGGCGAGGTGGATCCGGGACATGTTGCACAGGGCGCTCGCCTCGCCGGGCCGGTTGCCGTCGGCCCGGTAGTTGGTGAGTGCCTCGCGCAGATGGACCTCGCCGTCGTGGTGGCGCCCCTGGTAGAGCGCGATGATGCCCCGGTCGTTGGGGGTGCAGCCGCTCGGCAGCGGGTCCTTGGTGGCCCGGGCCAGTTCCATGGCGTGGTGGGCCTCCTCGTCGGCCTGGGCGAACCGGCCGGCCACGATGTGCACGTTGGTGATCGCCATGCGCGCCCGGCCCTCCGCCCGCGGGTCCCCGCCCGCGCGCGCGGCGTCCCGGGCGGCGAGCGCCGACTCCTCGTACTCGCGTGCGTTGGCCCCCGACTCGGCGAGGTCCTTGGCGGCCCACAGCAGGTCGATGGCGCGGCGCAGCCGGCCGCCCCGCACCGAGTGGCGTACGCAGGCGAGCAGGGTGGTGGCCTCGGTGTACAGCCAGTCCAGCGCGGCGCGCCCGTCGGTGAACCGCAGCCCCGGGTACTCCGTGGCCTGGAGGTGGTCCACCAGCCGGTCCCCGGGCCGTTCGATCGCGTACACCCCGGCCGCGGTCGCCAGGTAGAAGTCCAGCAGCCGCGACATGGCGGCCTCGCGTTCGCTCGGCGGCTGTTCGTCGCGTTCGGCGCAGGCGCGGGCGTAGAGGCGGACCAGGTCGTGGAAGCGGTAGCGGCCGGGGGCGGCGGATTCGAGGAGGGAGGTGTCGACGAGGGATTCGAGGAGGTCCTCGGTGTCGTCGGCGGGCAGGTCGAGGACGGCGGCCGCGGCGGGCAGGGAGATGTCGGGCCCGTCGGCGAGGCCGAGGAGCCGGAAGGCGCGGGCCTGGGCGGGTTCGAGCTGGCCGTAACCGAGTTCGAAGGTGGCCTTGACGGCGAGGTCGCCGGCCTGGAGCTCGTCGAGGCGGCGGCGTTCGTCGGCGAGCTTCGCGGCCAGCACGGACACCGTCCAGGTGCGCCGGGCCGCCAGCCGGGACGCGGCGATGCGGATGGCGAGCGGCAGGAAGCCGCACGCGGCGACCACGTCCAGCGCCGCCTCGCGCTCCGATCCGACCCGCTCCTCGCCGACGATCCGCGTGAACAGCGCCAGCGCCTCGTCCGGCGACATCACGTCCAGGTCGACGAGGTGCGCGCCGGCCAGGTCGACCATGCGCACCCGGGACGTGACCAGGGCCGCGCACCCCTCGGTGCCGGGCAGCAGCGGCCGCACCTGGGCCGCGTCCTTGGCGTTGTCCAGCAGCACCAGCACCCGCCGGCCGTCCAGCACCGACCGGTACAGCGCCGCCCGTTCCTCCAGCGAGTCGGGGATCGCGGAGTCGGCGGTGCCCAGGGCGCGCAGGAAGGCGCCGAGGACGGTCTCCGGCTCGGCCGCCCGCTGGCCGGCGCCCTGCAGGTCGATGTACAGCTGGCCGTCGGGGAAGGCGGCCCGCGCCTGGTGGGCGACGTGCACGGCGAGCGTCGTCTTGCCGACGCCGCCGATGCCGGCCAGCGCGGACACGGCCATCACCCGGCCCTCGCTGCCCGACGCCGCAGCCAGCACCTCGCTCAGCTCCCGCACGGAGGCGGAGCGCCCGGTGAAGTCCGGCACGGTCGCCGGGAGCTGGGCCGGGCGCACCGGGACGACCGCCGGTTCGGCGGCCGGCGCCGGGGGCTCCGCGAGGGCCGGGTCGGCGCGCAGGATGCGGCCCTGCAGCTCGCGCAGGCCGCGCCGCGGGTCGACGCCGAGTTCCTCGGCGAGCAGGCGGCGGGTGTCGGCGTACACCGCGAGGGCCTCCGCCTGCCGGCCGCTGCGGTACAGGGCGAGCATCAGCAGCTCGCGCAGGCGTTCGCGCAGCGGGTGGGCGGCGGTCAGGGCGGTCAGTTCGGAGACCGCCTCGGCGTGGCAGCCCTGCTCCAGGTCCATGTCGAGGCGGGACTCCAGCAGGCCGAGCCGCCACTCCTCCAGCCGGACCCGCTGGGCCTCGGCGTACGGGCCGGGCACGCCGGCCAGCGCCTCGCCGTCCCACAGGTCCAGCGCCCGGTTCAGGGCCTCGCGCGCCCGGGTGAGGTCACCGGCCGCCCGGGCCTTCTCGGCCTCGGCGGCCAGGTGCTGCGCCTCGGTCAGGTCCAGCGCGCCCTCGCCGAGCCCGCGCACGGCGTACCCGCCCGACTCGCTGACCAGGACCCCGGGGTCGAGCACCTTGCGCAGCCGGGAGGCGTACGTGCGCAGCGCGGCCAGCGCCTGGGAGGGCGGTTCCTCGCCCCACAGCGCGTCGATCAGCTCGCCGGCGGTGGCGGTACGGCCCTCGCGCAGCAGCAGCGCGGCGAGCAGCGCCCGCTGCTGCGGGGAGCCGGTCGCCAGCGCCGTGCCGTCCCGCCAGGCCCGTACGGGTCCGAGCACGCCGAAGCGCACGGCCGTCCGCCCGGGCACCTCGGCACCCCCGCCGTCGCCGGCGGGGCCCGGACGCCTCTGCTCCGGCACGCGCGGTCCACGGTCGTCCATTCGGAGTCCCCCTCGGCTTCCTCACCATCAAGGTCAGTTTGCCCTGTCCATGCCGGAAACGTCAGCCGGGCGAGACCCCGATCACAGGCGGGTGGGCGGGAGTGCACGAAGTCCGCACATCGTCCCCGCACCGTTCCCCGCGGACCGCCGGCCGACACCCTAGCTGACGGTCCGTCAGATCAGCGCTACCGTGGCGGACATGGACTCCGAGACGACCACGACCCCCGTCACCTCCGGGACCACCACCCTGCCCCGGATCATCTCCGTCGACGACCACACCGTCGAACCCCCCACCGTCTGGCAGGACCGCCTCCCGGAGAAGTACCGGGACACCGGCCCCCGCGTCGTCCGCGCCCCGCTGAAGGAGATGACCTTCCTCGGCGGCCGCTTCAAACCCGTCATGGGCCGCCCCGGCAGCGACGACGGCCCGCTCGGCGACTGGTGGGTCTACGAGGACCTGCACCGCCCGCTGACCCGCCTGGACACCGCCGTCGGGTACAGCAGGGACGACATCCGGCTGGAGGTCATCACCTACGAGCAGATGCGCCCCGGCTCCTACGACGTGCCCGCCCGCCTCGCCGACATGGACGTCAACCACGTCCAGTCCGCGCTCTGCTTCCCGACCTTCCCCCGCTTCTGCGGCCAGACCTTCACCGAGGCGCGCGACCACGACCTCGGGCTGCTCTGCGTGCGCGCCTACAACGACTGGATGGTGGAGGAGTGGTGCGGCCCGCAGGCCGGGGGCCGGCTGATCCCGCTCACCCTCATCCCCCTGTGGGATGCCGAGCTGGCCGCGGCCGAGGTCCGCCGCAACGCCGCACGCGGCGTGCGTGCCGTCGCCTTCTCCGAGATACCCCCGCACCTCGGCCTGCCCTCGGTCCACACCGACGACTGGGACCCCTTCCTCGCCGCCTGCGCCGAGACCGGCACCGTAGTCGCCATGCACATCGGCTCCAGCAGCCGCATGCCGTCCACCTCCGCCGACGCCCCGCCCGCCGTGGGCTCCACCATCACCTTCGCCAACTGCTGCTTCTCCATGGTCGACTGGCTGATGAGCGGCAAGTTCGAGCGGTTCCCCGGCCTGCGGGTGATGTACGCGGAGGGCCAGATCGGCTGGATCCCGTACATCCTGGAGCGCGCCGACGTCGTGTGGGAGGAGAACCGCGGCTGGGGCGGCGTCGCCGGCAAGGTCCGCCGGCCGCCGTCCGAACTCTTCGCGGAGCACGTGTACGGCTGCTTCTTCGACGACGCCTTCGGGCTGCGCAACCTGGACGCCATCGGCGTCGGCAACGTCCTCTACGAGACCGACTACCCGCACTCCGACTCCACCTGGCCGAAGTCCCGCGAGGTGGGCGAGGCGCAGATGGGGCACCTGCCCGCGGACGTCGTCGAGCGGATCGTCCGGGGCAACGCGATCGAGCTGCTGCAGCTCACCCCGGAGGGGCTCTGGTCGCCGTGAGGTACGGCATCCAGCTGCCCGTCCAGGCGCAGAGCACCCTCTTCGCCGAGCCCTGGGAGGCCGCCGCCGGCCCCGCCGACCTGGTCGCGGTGGCGCGGGCCGCCGAGGCCGCCGGGTTCGCGTACGTCGCGGTCTGCGACCACGTCGCCGTCCCGCGCCGCCTGGCCGCGGCGATGAGCACGGTCTGGTACGACCCCGTCGCCACCCTCTCCTACCTCGCCGCCGCGACCGAACGCGTCCGGCTGCTCAGCCACGTCGCCGTCGTCGCCCTGCGCCACCCGCTGCTGACCGCCAAGCAGTACGCCACCCTCGACCACCTCAGCGGCGGACGGCTCGTCCTCGGGGTCGGGGCGGGGCACGTGCCGGAGGAGTTCGCGGCGCTCGGCGTGGACTTCGGCGGCCGGGGGGCCGTCCTCGACGAGACGGTGGACGCGCTGCGTGCGGCGCTCGGCCCGGACGAGTTCCCCGAGCACCACGGCAAGCGCTACGACTTCCAGGGGCTCGGCCAGCGCCCCCGCCCCGCCCAGCCGCACGTCCCGCTGTGGGTGGGCGGCTCCTCGCCGGCCGCGGTGCGCCGGGCCGCGCTGAAGGGGGACGGCTGGCTGCCCCAGGGCGACCCCCGGGACCGCCTGCCGGACCAGATCGCCCGCATCCGGCGGCTGCGCGAGAGGCACGGCCGGCACGGCGACTTCACCGTGGGGGCCCTCGCCGAGCCCCTGTACCTCGGCACCCCCGCCTGGGACGTCGGCCGCCGCACCCTGACCGGCGCCCCGGACGCCGTCGCCGAGTCGCTGCGGGCGTACCGGGCGATGGGCGTGCACCAGGTCCAGGTCCGGTTCCGCAGCCGGAGCCGGACGGAACTCACCGACCAGATCACCGCGTTCGGCGCCGACGTGGCGCCCCTACTGGGCTGAGGAGACGGCATGGGCAAGCTGGACGGACGGGTCGTCATCGTCACCGGGGCGGCGCGCGGACAGGGGGAGCAGGAGGCGCGGCTCTTCCGGGCGGAGGGCGCGGACGTCGTCGTGGCCGATGTGCTGGACGAGCAGGGGCAGGCGCTGGCGAAGGAGCTGGGCGCGCTGTACGTCCACCTGGACGTGGGGGAGGAGGCCGACTGGGACGCGGCCGTGTCGGCGGCGCTGGAGGCGTACGGGAGGCTCGACGGGCTGGTGAACAACGCCGGCATCCTGCGCTTCAACGCGCTCGTGGACACCCCGCTGGACGAGTTCATGCGGGTCGTGCGGGTCAACCAGATCGGCTGCTTCCTGGGGGTGAAGGCGGTGGCGCCGCGGATGCCCGAGGGTGGCGGGACCATCGTCAACACCGCCTCCTACACGGGGCTGACCGGCATGGCCGCCGTGGGCGCCTACGCCGCCACCAAGCACGCCGTCCTCGGCCTGACCAGGGTCGCCGCACTGGAGCTCGCCCCGCGCGGCATCCGGGTCAACGCCGTGTGTCCCGGCGCGATCGACACGGCGATGTCCAACCCCTCCCGGCTCGACCCGGACGCCGACCCGGAGGAGACCGCGCGGGCCCTGGACACGCTCTACCGGGGCCTGGTGCCGCTGGGCCGGATCGGGCGCCCGGAGGAGGTGGCACGGCTGGCGCTGTTCCTGTCCTGCGCGGACTCGTCGTACATCACCGGGCAGCCGTTCGTGATCGACGGCGGCTGGCTGGCCGGGGTGTCCATTGTCTGACTGACCGTCAGCTATTGACGGTGTCAGCCGCCGATGCCAATCTGACGACTCGTCAGCTAACTGAGCCGGGGACGGTGACCGCCGTGGAATTCGGGCTGTTCGTACAGGGATACGTGGGCAAGCGCGCCGAGACCGACCCGCTGGCCGAGCACAAGGCGCTGATGGAGGAGACCGAGTACGTCATCCAGGCCGACCGGTCCGGCTTCAAGTACGCCTGGGCCTCCGAGCACCACTTCCTGGAGGAGTACTCCCACCTGTCCGCCAACGACGTCTTCCTCGGCTACCTCGCCCACGCCACCGAACGCATCCACCTCGGCTCGGGCATCTTCAACCCGCTCGCCCAGGTCAACCACCCGGTGAAGGTCGCCGAGAAGGTCGCCATGCTCGACCACCTCACCGAGGGCCGCTTCGAATTCGGCTCCGGACGCGGCGCCGGCTCCCACGAGATCCTCGGCTTCCTCCCCGGCATCACCGACATGAACCACACCAAGGAGATCTGGGAGGAGACGATCGCCGAGTTCCCCAGGATGTGGCTCCAGGACGAGTACGCCGGCTTCCAGGGCAAGCACTGGTCGCTGCCGCCCCGGAAGATCCTGCCCAAGCCGTACGGCAAGTCGCACCCGGCGATGTGGTACGCCGCCGGATCCCCGCCGTCGTACGCGATGGCCGCCCGCAAGGGCCTCGGCGTGCTGGGCTTCAGCATCCAGAAGGTGTCCGACATGGAATGGGTGCTGGAGCAGTACAAGACGGCCGTCGTGGACGCCGAGCCGGTCGGCGACTTCGTCAACGACAACGTGATGGTGACGACGACCGCGATCTGCGCCCCCACCCACGACGAGGCCATCCGCATCGCCGTGAACGGCGGCCTGCACTACCTGCCGTCCCTCGTCTTCCGCTACCACGACACCTTCCCGCGCCCCGAGGGCTTCCCCGAGTGGCCCGAGACGCTGCCCGAGTACACCGCCGAGTTCGTCGAGATCCTCATCGAGGAGGAGCTGCTGATCTGCGGCGACCCCGACGAGGTGCTGCGCCAGTGCAAGCGGTGGGAGCAGGCCGGCGCCGACCAGCTCAGCTTCGGCCTGCCGGTGGGCGTCCCCAAGGAGGAGACGCTCCAGACGATCCGGCTCATCGGGGAGCACGTCATCCCCAGGATCGACACCGACCCGGTGCACCGGACGACCCGCTTCCGCCAGTCCGCGTAAGGGGGCCGGACCATGCTCGACCACGTCATCAGGGGCGCGACCGTCGTCGACGGGACCGGCGCCCCCGCGTACACCGCCGACCTCGGCATACGGGACGGCCGGATCGCCCGCGTCGGCCGGATCACCGAGCCGTCCCGCACCACCGAGGACGCCGCCGGCCTCGTCCTCGCCCCCGGCTTCGTCGACCCCCACACCCACTACGACGCCCAGCTCTTCTGGGACCCGTACGCCACCCCCTCCCTCAACCACGGCGTCACCACCGTCGTCGCCGGCAACTGCGGCTTCACGCTGGCACCCCTGCACCCGGACCGGCCCGGCGACGCCGACTACACGCGCCGCATGATGGCCAAGGTCGAGGGCATGTCCCTGATCGCCCTGGAGGAGGGCGCCCCCTGGACCTGGCACGGCTTCGGCGAGTACCTGGACGCGCTGGAGGGCCGGATCGCGGTCAACGCCGGCTTCATGGTGGGGCACTGCGCGCTGCGCCGGCACGCGATGGGCCCGGCGGCGATCGGCGGACAGCCCGGCGGGGAGCAACTGGCCGCGATGACCGCCCTGCTGCACGACGCGATGGACGCCGGCGCCTGGGGACTGTCCACCACCCAGTCGAGCACCCACACCGACGGCGACGGCGCCCCCGTCGCCTCCCGCCACGCCCGCCCGGCCGAGCTGCTGGCCCTGGCGAAGGCGGTCGGCGAGCACGAGGGCACCCAGATCGAGGCGATCGTCGCGGGCTGCCTGGACCAGTTCGCCGACGAGGAGATCGACCTGCTGGTGGAGCTGAGCGCCACCGCCGGCCGCCCCCTGAACTGGAACGTCCTCACCGTCGACGCGGCCGTCCCGGAACGGGTCCCCCGCCAGCTGCTCGCGAGTGAGCGGGCCCGCAAGGCCGGCGGCCGGATCGTCGCCCTCACCATGCCGATCCTCACCCCGATGAACATGTCGCTGGGCACCTTCTGCGCGCTCAACCTCATCCCCGGCTGGGGCCCCGTCCTCGCCCTGCCGGTGCCCGAGCGCATCGCCCGGCTGCGCGACCCGTCGGTCCGCGCCGAGCTGCTGCGGCACGCCGAGGCCAAGGAGGCCGGCGTCTTCCGGCGGCTGACGAACTTCGGGCGCTACGTCGTCGGCGACACCTACAGCCCCGCCAACGACGGCCTGACCGGGCGGGTCGTGCGGGACATCGCCGCCGAGCGCGGCCAGGACCCCTTCCACTGCCTGGTGGAGATCTGCGCCGCCGACGACCTGCGCACGGTGCTGTGGCCGATGCCCACGGACAACGACCCGGCGTCCTGGGCGTTGCGCGCCGAGACCTGGCGCCACCAGGACGTGCTGCTCGGCGGCTCCGACGCGGGCGCCCACCTGGACCGCATGTGCGGGGCGCCCTACACCACCCGGTTCCTCGGCGACTGCCTGCGCGGCCGGAAACTGGCGGGCCTGGAGCAGGCGGTGCGCATGCTGACCGACGACCCGGCACGGCTGTTCGGCCTGCGCGGGCGCGGGCGCATCGCCGAGGGCTTCCACGCCGACCTGGTGCTGTTCGACCCGGAGCGGATCGACGCCGCCCCGGCCACCCTGGTCCACGACCTGCCCGGTGACAGCCCGCGCCTGGACTCCAAGGCCCTCGGCGTCCGCGCCGTCTGGGTCAACGGGGCCGAGACGATCCGCGACGACACGGTGACCGGCGCGGTCCCGGGACGGGTGCTGCGCTCCGGCCGGGACACCCGGACGGTGAGCACCCGGTGAGGCAGCGGCTGTTCGTCGGCGGCGAGTGGGTCGAGCCGGACGGCGGCCACTACGCCGTCGTCGACCCGGCGTCCGAGGAGACCGTCGGCTGGGCGCCCGAGGCGTCCCCCGAGCAGGCCCGCGCGGCGTGCGCGGCGGCCCGCGAGGCGTTCGAACGGTGGTCGCGGACGCCCCCGGAGGAACGGGCGGCGGTGCTGGCCCGCACCGCGCGGATCATCCACGAGCGGTCGGCCGACCTGACGGCGCTCGCCCAGGCCGAGACCGGCGCCACCACGGCCACCGCCCGCGCCATGCAGGTCGGCGTCGGCGCGGCCCGCTTCCGGCGCTACGCGCGCGTGGAGCCCGCGGAACGGGCACTGCCACCGCAGATCAACGAGGCCGGTCCCATGGGCGGGGGCGGGGTCCTGGGCGCGCTGGCCGTCCGCCAGCCCGTCGGCGTGGTCACCTGCGTCACCTCGTACAACAACCCGTGGGCGAACCCCGCCGGGAAGGTCGCCCCGGCCCTCGCCATGGGCAACACGGTAGTGGTGAAACCCGCACCGCAGGACCCGCTGTCCGTGTACCGCATGGCGGAGGCGCTCCAGGCGGCCGGGCTGCCGCCGGGCGTCGTCAACGTGGTGTCCGGGCGCTCGGTGGCCGTGGGGGAGGCGACCGTGGCCTCGCCGGACGTCGACATGGTCAGCTTCACCGGCTCCACGGCCGTCGGGCAGCACATCGCGGAAGTCTGCGGCCGGACCATGAAACGCCAGCTGATGGAGCTGGGCGGCAAGGGGGCCGCCCTCGTCCTCGACGACGCCGACCTCGACTCGGCGGTGTCCGGCATCGGCACCACCTTCTCCTTCTACAGCGGCCAGATCTGCACCGCCCCGACCCGGGTCCTGGCCCAGCGGGGCGTGTACGACCGCCTGGTGGACCGGCTGGCCGGCTACGCCCGCCGCCTGAAGGTCGGCGACCCGAGGGAGCGCGACACCGTGGTGGGCCCGCTGATCTCGGCGGCCCACCGCGACCGCGTGGAGTCGTACGTCGAACTGGCCCGCAAGGAGGGCGCCGTGGTCGTCACCGGCGGCGAACGCCCGCCGCTCGACCGGGGCTTCCACACCGCACCCACCGTCCTGGCCGACTGCGCCAACACCATGCGCGTGGCCCGGGAGGAGATCTTCGGCCCCGTGGTGGCGGTGATCCCCTTCGACGACGAGGAGGAGGGCATCGCCCTCGCCAACGACTCCGACTACGGCCTCATCGACTACGTCTGGTCCGCCGACACCGCCCGCGCCTTCCGCATCGCCCGCCGCCTGCGCGCCGGCGGGGTCGGGGTGAACACCGTCGGCCGCAACATGGAGGCCCCCTTCGGCGGCTTCAAACAGAGCGGCGTCGGCCGGGACGTCGGCTCCTACGCCCTGCACGCGTACAGCGAGCTGCAGGCGATCGTGTGGGCGGGGTGAGGGGTGAGGGGTGAGGGGTGGGCGGGCTGAGCCGGCTGGGCGGGGCGGTGGGCTGCGGGCCGCCTTGGGCCTGCCGACCGGCCCGCGACGATCCGGATGCCGACCAGTCGGTATCGACAGTCGGCCCGCGGCCCGGTAGAGATGGGCACAGCATCCGCGGACCGAGAGGCCAGGCCCCATGCGCATCGCCGTGACCATCTTCCTGACCGACGAGACGATCACCCCCACCCGGCTCGCCCAGGAGCTGGAGCAACGCGGCTTCGCGGGGCTCTACCTGCCCGAGCACACCCACATCCCCGTCGAGCGCACCACGCCCTACCCGGCGGGCGGCGAGCTGCCCCGCGAGTACGGCCGTACCCTCGATCCGTTCATCGCCCTGGGCCAGGCCGCCGCCGTCACCGAGACGCTCGGCCTCGGCACCGGCATCACCCTCGTCGCCCAGCACGACCCGATCGACCTCGCCAAGCAGGCCGCCACCCTCGACCACCTCTCCGGCGGCCGCCTCACCCTCGGCGTCGGCTACGGCTGGAACGTCGAGGAAGCCGCCGACCACGGCGTCGAGTGGCGCACCCGACGCGAACTCGTCCGGGACCGCCTCGCCCTCATGCGCGCCCTGTGGGCCGACGAACCCACCGCCTACAAGGGCGAGTTCGGCAGTGTGCGGGCCAGCTACGCCCACCCCAAGCCGGTCCGGGCGCCGCGCGGCCCGGTCGTCGGCCCGCGCACCCTGGTCGGCGGGGCGGCCGGACCCAAGCTGTTCTCCCACATCAGCGAGTACGCCGACGGCTGGCTCCCGATCGGCGGCCGCGGCCTCGGCGAGGCCCTGCCCGTCCTGCGCACCGCCTGGACCGACGCCGGACGCGACCCCGAGACCCTCCAGATCGTCCCGTACGCCGTCCAGCCCACCGCCGGCAAGCTCAGCCACTACGCGGACCTCGGTATCGATGAGGTGGTGGCGCAGTTGCCCCCGGCGGGCGAGACGGAGACGCTACGGATCCTCGACGCATACGCCGAGTACCTGTGAACCGAGAGCACCCTGCACCGGGGGCGCGGGGAACCGCGCGACCAGCCACAACACCGACCCGCACCCGCTGACGGGCCGCACCCCCGACACAGAACCCCGAAACCCGCCGAACCGGCGGAGCCAATACGCTCGGAGGATGACGACTTCCGCGACCTCCGGAACCGGACCCACCGAGAACTCCCTGCGTCGCGCCCTCAGACGTGCCCGGGACGGCGTCGCCCTCGACGTCGGCGAGGCGGCCGTCCTGCTGCAGGCCCGCGGCGAGCACCTCACGGACCTCGCCGCGTCGGCCGCCCGTGTGCGGGACGCCGGCCTGGCGGCGGCCGGCCGGCCCGGCGTCATCACCTACTCCAAGAGCGTCTTCGTCCCCCTCACCCGGCTGTGCCGGGACAAGTGCCACTACTGCACCTTCGTCACCGTCCCCGGAAAACTGCGCCGCGCCGGACACGGCATGTTCATGTCCCCCGACGAGGTGCTGGACATCGCCCGGCGCGGCGCCGCCCTCGGCTGCAAGGAAGCGCTGATCACCCTCGGCGACAAGCCCGAGGACCGCTGGCCCGAGGCGCGCGAGTGGCTGGACGCGCACGGCTACGACGACACCATCGCCTATGTCCGCGCGATCTCCATCCGCATCCTGGAGGAGACCGGCCTGCTCCCGCACCTCAACCCGGGTGTGATGACGTGGACCGACTTCCAGCGCCTGAAGCCGGTCGCCCCGTCCATGGGCATGATGCTGGAGACGACCGCGACCCGCCTGTGGTCCGAACCCGGCGGCCCCCACCACGGCTCCCCGGACAAGGAGCCGGCCGTCCGCCTGCGCGTGCTGGAGGACGCCGGCCGCTCCTCCGTCCCCTTCACCTCCGGCCTGCTGATCGGCATCGGCGAGACCTACGAGGAGCGGGCCGAGTCCCTGTTTGCGCTCCGCAAGGTCTCCCGGGCCTACCACGGCATACAGGAACTGATCATCCAGAACTTCCGCGCCAAGCCCGACACCGCGATGCGCGGCATGCCGGACGCGGAACTCGACGACCTCGTGGCCACCGTGGCCGTCGCCCGCCACATCCTGGGCCCGTCCGCCTGCCTCCAGGCCCCTCCGAACCTCGTCGACAGCGAGTACGGGCGGCTGATCGGCGCCGGCATCGACGACTGGGGCGGCGTCTCCCCGCTCACCATCGACCACGTCAACCCCGAACGCCCCTGGCCGCAGATCGAGGACCTCGCCGGGAAGTCGGCGGCGGCCGGCTTCGAACTGCGCGAACGGCTCTGCGTCTACCCGGAGTTCGTGCGCCGCGGCGAGCCCTGGCTGGACCCGCGGCTCCTCCCGCACGTCCGTGCCCTCGCCGACCCCGACACCGGCCTGGCCCGCCCCGACGCCGTGGTCGAGGGCCACCCCTGGCAGGAACCCGAGGACGCCTTCGTCGCGTCCGGCCGCACCGACCTGCACACCACCATCGACAGCCAGGGCCGCACCTCCGACCGCCGCGACGACTTCGACGAGGTGTACGGCGACTGGGCCGCCCTGCGCGAGGCCGCCGCCCCCGGCATGGCCCCCGAGCGCATCGACGCCGACGTACGCCAGGCCCTGCGCACCGCGGCCGACGACCCCACGCGGCTCACCGACCCCGAGGCGCTGGCCCTGCTGCACGCCGACGGCCCGGCCCTGGACGCGCTCTGCCAAGTGGCCGACGACGTACGGAAGTCCGCGGTGGGCGACGACGTCACCTACATCGTCACCCGCAACATCAACTTCACCAACGTCTGCTACACCGGCTGCCGGTTCTGCGCCTTCGCGCAGCGCCGCACCGACGCCGACGCCTACACCCTCTCCCTCGGCCAGGTCGCGGACCGCGCCCAGCAGGCGTGGGAGGTGGGCGCGGTGGAGGTCTGCATGCAGGGCGGCATCCACCCCGACCTGCCGGGCACCGCCTACTTCGACATCGCGAAGGCGGTGAAGGAACGCGTCCCCGGCATGCACGTCCACGCCTTCTCCCCCATGGAGGTGGTGAACGGAGCCACCCGAACCGGTATGTCGATCCGCGAGTGGTTGACGGCCGCGA
Source organism: Streptomyces sp. bgisy159 (assembly GCF_057707805.1). Lineage (NCBI taxonomy): Bacteria > Bacillati > Actinomycetota > Actinomycetes > Kitasatosporales > Streptomycetaceae > Streptomyces > Streptomyces sp. bgisy159. Next base: position 200,631 of record NZ_JBYIQX010000011.1, read on the forward strand.
AGGAGGCCGGACTCGACTCGATCCCCGGCACCGCGGCCGAGATCCTCGACGACGAGGTCCGCTGGGTGCTGACCAAGGGCAAGCTGCCCACGGCCACCTGGACCGAGGTGATCACCACGGCCCACGAGCTGGGCATCCGCTCCTCCTCGACGATGATGTACGGCCACGTGGACCAGCCCCGGCACTGGCTCGGCCACCTGCGCACCCTGGCCGGCATCCAGCAACGCACCGGTGGCTTCACCGAGTTCGTGACGCTGCCCTTCATCCACACCAACGCCCCGGTGTACCTGGCCGGCATCGCCCGCCCCGGCCCCACCGTGCGGGACAACCGCGCGGTGACGGCGATGGCGCGGCTGCTCCTGCACCCGCACATCCCCAACATCCAGACGAGCTGGGTGAAGCTGGGCTCGGACGGCGCGGCGGAGATGCTCCGCTCCGGCGCCAACGATCTCGGCGGCACCCTCATGGAGGAGACCATCTCCCGGATGGCGGGCTCCTCCTACGGCTCCTACAAGTCGGTCCGCGACCTGATCGCGGTCGCCGAAGCGGCCGACCGCCCGGCCCGCCCCCGCACCACCCTCTACGGCGAGGTCCCCGAGGAGCGCAGGCGGGCGGCGGAGGCCTCGGACGGCCACCTGCCGGACCTGCTGCCGGTCCTGGACTGAACCCGGACCAGCCCTGGACCAGCCCCGGGCCGGCCCCGGGGCGGGGCCAGGGCGAACCCTGG
>NZ_JBYIQX010000110.1:0-1922 GCF_057707805.1 Streptomyces sp. bgisy159
CTCGGTTTCGCAGAGGCCCGTCTTGCCACCGCAGGCATGAACCATCGCCTCACCTGGGGCTGCCATGTCCACCTGGGGGCCGTACTGGGACCAAGAGGTCCGGTGCAGGTTCTTGCCAACTGCCGCCACGCCGACGACTCCGGGCGTTGCTGCGGGGTACTCAAGCTCGTTCGTCGTGTCTCCGCTGTTTCCGACACCGGCGAAGATCAGTGATCCCTTGTTCAGGGCGTATTTCACTGCGGCTGTCAGCTGCGGTGAGCCCTTCGAGTGCCCCAAGGAGATGTTGATGACCTGTGCGCCGTGGTCGGCTGCGTAGCGGATCGCCTGGGGAGCGACGGTATTGAATCGCTGGTTCCCCGCTTCCTTGTTCGCGGCGGTTTCATGACTGGGCATGCGAAGGGGAAGGATCTTGGTGCCGGGCGCAAGGCCGAACGCACCCTTGCCACCATCGGAGGCTCCGGTGCCGGCGATAAGACCCGCCATGCCCGTACCGTGGCCCTCGTAGTCGGAGTGTTCGTCCCCGGGCTGCTCCTCGGCAAAGTCCTTGCCGGGCAGCACGCGTCCGACCAAGTCTGGGTTGGCCGCGTCGACACCGGAGTCGATGACCGCGATCGTGATGCCCGCCCCAGTGCTGATCCGCCACATCTCCTCAGCGTGCATCGCGTCAAGGAACCACTGCTCCTCTCGGGACGACTTCGCGGTGGCCGAGGTATTTGCTGCGCTCACGAGCAGCAGGGCCAGGGCTGCCGTTGCCGCCGCGCGACGACCTCTGTGTCGAGGGTTGCTCGTGTGCATGGAGTCCGCCTTCTCGGGTTCCAGGAGTGAATCAGTCGATGACCGGTGGCAGGGCACGTCGGCGATCCTGCTGCCGGGACTGTTCGTCCTCCGGCGCGCGTTGCGTGCGTCCTCCGCTGCGGCCGGCGTCCGCGCGGGACGCTGACTGACGGGCCTGAAGGCCGCCTGTGCCGGTCCCCTCCCCTTGGCGCGGTGCGCTGGTCGGGCCGCTGGTGGGACGACCGCTTACCGCGCCGGTGTTCCCTGCCGTGGTTAGGCCACCGGTGGCGGGCCTACGCGTGCCCGCACGGACCGACTGCTGCTGACTGTCGTCGGCGGCACCATCGGACGGGATCGGGCGTCCGCCGATGACGGGTCCCTTCCAGGAGGGCAGGCGTCGTCCTACGGGTGCGGCTGGCTGGTGGCCTACCGAGTGCCCGGCATGGTTCGTTGTTCCAGCGGGCGAGCCCATAGGCCCACGAGGAGGCGTGGCCTCACCGCCTACGACGACACCTCGTGGGATGGCTCCAGTTGCTCGGCCAATGGGTGGCGTCGTCGGGCGACCTCCCACAATCCCGTTGGCCGGACTACTCGGGATTCGGCCAGAAGCAGCCGCTGGTGTGCCGGGGGCCGGCCCCATGGGCGGGCGCGCACCCGTTGCCTGTCCTGGCCCCAGCGGAGTGGTGAGGGATGCGGCCTGTCGCGGAGATCCGGCGACTGCTCTGCCTGGCCCCGTAGCACCAGGTCCTGGCCTGCCTGTGGCTTGCAGCGGAGGCGTACTCCTGTTGCTGCCGATCGCGGGGGGAGCCGTGCCCATGTGAGGCGACTCTCGCCTCACATGGTCAAGTGCGGGCGGGCTGCCAATTGTGTCCGCAGAGCTGTGTGGACGTGGTGGCAGAGTGGCAACAGAGTCGATCTCCATGTAAGCGGGGGGTTGCCGAACGTCTCCGAGCTCACGAGCCGAGGCCGTGGGCGGGGCTGAAGCCTCCGTCACACGGTGAACGTCGGCTACCGCTTGGTCGGTTCTCGGGCCAACCGATGAGGTATTTGGATCAGTAGTCGGGCCAACGACGCTTGTACCAACGGTTCGAGTCCGGTCGAGCTGCTTGTGGTCCCTGCCGGCTGCCGGATCCGGCACGATCGCGTCC
>NZ_JBYIQX010000111.1:0-1745 GCF_057707805.1 Streptomyces sp. bgisy159
TGATGTGGTGCAGCCACCACGGAATGTCAGGTCGGACGATTTGAGTCGACCAGGCGCGGTCGGCTTCGCCACGACGGGCGAAGGCAGCAGGCAGACCGGCAGCCGCAGCGATGCTGGTCCCACGGCGCCTGGGGCCCATGCTCCGATCAGCGCCGCTCGCGGACAGGTGCCGGACGTGTCAGAGGCAGCCACGATTCAGCAGTCCACGCTGAGCACCGCTCCGGCGCCCCACCTCGACATCGACTCAGTGAGCGTGTTGCCGCCACAGGGCCAGCCGGCCCGTACCGAGGGACACAGCGGACTGCCCTTCGCCGACCAGGTGAAGCACGAGACCCCATCGCAGCCAGGGGTGATTCCGCCCGCGCTCGGCAACGGCAGGGGAACGTCTCCGGGGCTGAGAGCAGGCCGGGCAGTCAGTGGTGCGGCCGGGCCAGTCACACCGGTCACCGGAACACCTAGGCAGGGCATCCCGGCCGCAGGCCAAAGCGGCCCGACAGGGACTGGAAGGGGACCGGTGGCAGGGCAACCATCCTTGCCGCCGAACCGCAGCGTTCCCCCGCACAGTTCCGGTCGGGCTCCGAACGGCCCGTCCAACGGCATCGTCGGTGGGCGCCCTGTCACGCCCCCGGCAGGAAGGCCCGCGGGCGCCCTCCCCCGAGGGCTGGTCGTCGGAGGCGAGCACCCGCCCACCCCCGGGCGTCGCGCCCGTGCCCCGCGCTGGGCAGCGAGGCGTGGTGGGGGCCAGCGCGGCCAACGGCACGCAAGCGCGAGAGGACGGAGCTCGCCGTAATGCCAACAGTTCACCTCAGCCTGCGTCGAGAGCAACGACCAACAGCGCAGGGAGCGGGCACCCACGGCGCACGGTCGAGGATGATGCGACCTGGCAGAAAAACGACCGCCGTGCCGTTCCGCCGGTCATCGACTGACGTGGTACGGGGATCCGGGGAACGGAGCAAGCTGAGTTGACGCGCACCAGAGGCACCCGATGCACGGGCCGCCACGCTGCGGCAGTGGCCGTCCTCGCCCTGCTGCTGATGGGTTCGGCAGCGCCGCCAGCCACCGCCGAGTCAACCCGTGAGCAGCAGTGGTTCTTGGAGGCGATGCACGCTGACGAGATGTGGAAGATCAGCACGGGTGAGGGCATCACTGTCGCTGTCGTGGACACTGGAGTCGACCCGGATAATCCGGACCTGAAGGGTCGCGTGCTGCCCGGCAAGGACCTGGCCGTGAAACAGCCGGGGGACGAGCACACCGACTACAACGGCCATGGCACCGGGATGGCCGGCCTGATCGCTGGGACTGGGGCGTACGGAGATGGAAAGGGCGCCTACGGCCTCGCTCCCGGCGCCGAGATCCTTCCTATCCGCATGCCGGACGTACATGACGACAGTCCATTCGCCGGCCCGAGCTACACAAGCAAAGCCATTCGCTTCGCGGTTGACTCGGGCGCTCAGGTCATCAACATCTCCGCAGGCTCGACGGCCCACTCCCCCGAAGAAACAGCGGCTGTGAAGTACGCCCTCGATCACGGATCGCTCGTTTTCGCTGCCGTGGGAAACAGCGGGGACGAGGGAAACCAGCCCGAATACCCAGGAGCCACGCCTGGTGTCGTAGGCGTCGCGGCGGTCGGAAAGGACCTGCGCCGCACCGCTTGGTCCCAATACGGGCCGCAGGTCGACGTGTCAGCCCCCGGCGAGGACATGGTCCACGCCTGCGGCGGCAAGACCGGCCTGTGCAAGACCAGC
>NZ_JBYIQX010000112.1:0-1708 GCF_057707805.1 Streptomyces sp. bgisy159
ACGGTCGCCCCGGGGGCGAGTTCGAAGCGCGTGACGCGTACCGCGCCGCCCAGGGCCCGGGTGGCGTGGTTGAAGAGGGCGAAGCGGTAGCCCATGAAGAACTGCCAGGCGTTCTTGAGGGTGAACCCCGGTCCGAGGCGCGTGTAGCGGGTGCCGTCGGTGCTGTACGAGAAGAGTGCCTGACGGCCGGCTCCAGGGCGGATGTCGGCCGTGGCGCGTAGCCAGATGCGACCGCCCGAGACCACGGTGCCGGCGGCTTCGGTGCCCGTGCTGGTGGTGTTCCAGTTGTTGTCCATGGTGATGCCGTTGACCATCACCACTCGCGTGGAGCCGTTGTCGCGCGCGACGCCGATCCAGGCGGAGGAGTCACGCAGGAGGGCGAGTCCGGCGCGGTCACCGTCCCGCATCCCGGAGTAGTCCAGGGTGACGGTGGCGGTGGAGGTGGGGCCCTGGATCCGGTGGGTGAGGGTGTTCCGGGCGGAGTAGAGGTCGCCGGTGACGGTGGCGGTCCGCAGGGTGAGTCCGTTGTCGACGGTGTATTTGGTGGTGTCGGGGTTGTGGTTCCACTCCCACTTCGGTTTGAGGGTGGTGCCGTCGAAGGTGTCGACGCCGGTGAGCGGTTCCACCTGGCGGGGTGGCGGGGGAAGGTCGGGGGCCGCGTAGGTGGTGCCCCAGGCGCCGTTGACGAGTTGCAGCCGGGGCCAGCCGTCCGAGGTCCAGGTGACGGGGGCCAGTACGGGGACGCGTCCACCGGGGTAGGCGTCGACGAAGGCCATGTAGTACCACTGGCCGTTCTGGGTCTGTACGAGTCCGCCCTGATGGGGGACGCCGCCGCCGGAGACGGGGCCGGGCAGGTCGAGCAGGAGCTGTCGCAGGGTGTAGGGGCCGAACGGGCCGGAGGTGGACCTGAGGATGTACTGGCCGTTGGCGGGCCGGGTGACGAAGATGTAGTAGTTCCCGTTGATCTTGTAGAAGCGGGAGCCTTCCAGGGTTCCGATGCTGGACGGCGTGCTGAAGACCTGCTGCGCGCGGACCTGGGTGCGCGCGTCCGCGGAGAGCTGGGCGACGCTGATCTGGGTGTTGCCGTACGCCACGTACAGGGTGTCGTCGCTGTCGACGAGGAGCCCGGCGTCGTAGTAGGCGGGGAGCGTGGTGTGCCGGGTCCAGGGTCCCTCGACGGTGGAGGCGGTGTAGACGTACGTCCGGGCGAAGTCGATCTGGCCCAGCCAGTAGAAGGTGTTGTTGCCGGGGCGGTGGGCGAGGGAGGACGCCCAGACGCCGCGGACGTAGCCGCGCCCGCCGTCGAGGTCGTACTTGCTGCCGAAGTCCAGGCGGGGCACGGAGTGGCCGGCGAACTCCCAGTTGACCAGGTCGTAGGAGCGCAGGATGGGAGCGCCGGGGGAATAGTGCATGGTGGAGGCGGAGTAGTAGTAGGTGTCGCCGACGCGGATGATGTCGATGTCCGCGAAGTCCTGCCAGATGACGGGGTTGGTGATCTGCGCGGCGGCGATCCCGACGGACCCCGCGGCCGTTTCGGTGGACGCGGTGGCCGCGCGGGCCGCCGTGGGGTGGATCCAGGGTGCCGCGGTCGCGGCGGCGAGGCCGGCCGCGGAGGCGAGCACTCCTCTGCGGTTCTGCTGATGGCTGAGCCAGGACATGGGCGGATCTCCTTCGGTCAGCGGGGCGGAACGCCGTCGGCCCAAAGGCC
>NZ_JBYIQX010000113.1:0-1689 GCF_057707805.1 Streptomyces sp. bgisy159
GGGGCCCTGCGTGTTTGCGGATTGGGTGGGATCGCCCGGTGATGGCCGGTCGTGCCGGGTGGGTCCGGATGCAGGTGCAGGCACGGTCTCGTTGATCATGTGAGTGTCGAGTTCACGCGACCACAACCGAAGACCGTGCCTGCTGTCTCATCTTCTCTCATGCCGTCGGGCCTGGAGCAACTGGCCCGTATCCCGTCGCCGCAGCCGTTGCCCGATTCGGTGTGCCTTGTTCGGTTTCTCGCGGGCCTGCCCGACCCGCGTGAGCGTCGTGGTCGGCGTTTCCCGCTGACGGCGCTCGTGGCGGCCGCGGCGGCAGGACTCGCCTCGCTGGGTGCTGCTGGCCCTCGGCTTCCCTGCCGACCCGTTCACCGGAGCGGTCACCGTGCCGCATCCCACCACGGTCATGCGGCTCCTCGGCCGTCTCGACGGCGACGCCTTCGACACCGCCGTCAGCGAATTCCTCCAGACCAGGACACAGAACTGTCAGGTAGGAACGACCCGATGGCGGGCGGTGGCCGTCGACGGGAAGCAGTTGCGCGGCTCACGCGCGGGCGGCGGAAAGGCGGTGTGGCTGCTGGCCGCGATGGACCACACCGGAACGGTGATCGCCCAACGCCAGATCGACTCCAAGAGGAACGAGACGCCCGCTTTCATCCCTCTCCTGGACGGCCTGGCCCTCAAGGACACGGTGGTCACCGCGGACGCCGCCCACACCCAGCACGCGAACGGCCGCTGGCTGCGCGACCACGGCGCCCACTACATCGCCGTCGTGAAGGGCAATCACCCCGGCCTGCTCGAGCAGTTGAGGAAACTGCCGTGGGCTGACATTCCGGTCGACCACAAGGACCGCACCACGGGCCGGGGCCGGCTCGAGGTCCGGCACCTCAAGACCGTCGCCTTCCGGCACCTCGACTACCCCGGCGCCCGCCAGGCCCTGCGCGTCATGCGCTGACGCAAGGACCTGACCAGCAAAAAGATCACCATCGAAGGGCTCTACTTCGTCACCAGCCTCCCGCCCGGCGCCGCCACGGGCGAACAGCTCGCCGGCTGGATCCGAGGGCACTGGAAGATTGAGAACCAGCTCCACCACGTCCGCGACACCACCTTCGCCGAGGACGTCTCCACCACCCGGACCGGCAGCCTGCCCAGCGTGGTGGCAAGCCTCCGCAACCTCGCCATCAGCGTCTTCCGCCAGGACGGCCGCACCAACATCGCCACCGCTACTCGTCACCACGCCCGCCACCCCAGCCGACCGCTGACCGCACTGGGATGGACGTGATCAACTAGGACTCAGGTGCTCAACCGGGCGGAACGACGACACGCGATGTCCCTGGGCTGATGGCGGGCATTCCGAGGGGCCGAGCGTCGCCTCGGGTGGACGCCGGGTCCCACTGCTCCGGGCTGGTTCCTCTTCTTGTAGGGACAGGCGAATCCGCTGGTCAGCCGGGGTTCGGCAGGAGTGCACGCCGTTCAAGGGCGGTGGATATCTCGCCGGTCCAGGGCCAGTGGCGGGCGAGGCGGAGGATGCGGCGTCGGCCGGTGGTGACGAGCTGTCCGGCCGCAGTGAACAGGCGGAACCGCAGTCGGCGGGGCTCCCAGAGACGGGCCTGGTCGGTCAGGGCGAGCATGGGCATCCAGGCCAGCAGGTCAAGCGCGATCTGGACGATCTCCAGCCAGACCTTGTTCTGC
>NZ_JBYIQX010000115.1:0-1563 GCF_057707805.1 Streptomyces sp. bgisy159
AAGGATCGGCCAGCCAAGCTTGTGCAGGATGCGGTCGGAGAACTCGCCGACAGGGAATTCGTCGCCGTCCAGTACGACCTTGTTCTGGCGCCCGTACTGGAGGCTGCGCCGGATTTCCGTTGGAGTGCCGTCCAGGGTCAGTTCGATGCTGACCTCTACGTATTCGTCGGCGACGGCCGCCTTCAGGGCCTCGGTCGGGCTGTCCCGGTTGCCGAGACAGTAGTCGATGGCCTTGAGCGTGGTGGTCTTCGAGCTGTTCCTGACGCCAGACAGAATGCTGAGGCCGGCGGTGTTGAATGCGTACGTATCCATCTCGCCCGACGTGTGCACCAGCGTGACCGACTCGACTCGTAGCCCTTTGCGGGAGGGTGTCGGGGGCGTCGTCATGGCCTGATCTCCTGGTTGTAGGCGAGGTCCGCCACTTCCTCGGGGAAGAGTTGGTAGACGAGGTTCTTGAGATCGGTCCCAGACCACTGCGCCAGGTTGTCCCTCATGGCGCGGCATCGAGTGACGATGGGGTGGAACTCGTCCATGTCCGCCAGCGCTGCGGCCGCTCGCTTTCCGGCCGAGGTCAATCGGACACGCTCTGGTCTATGGCTGGTGGTGATGGTGATGAGACCGCGGGCCATGAGGAAGGCCAGGAACTGGCGGTAGCGGGGATCCCAGGGACCGAACCGATACCGGATCATCGGGGCCTCTACTTCCTCGGGCATCGATGCGCGGAAGGCGGCCTGTCCGCTCAGGGTGTCGGCGAATTCCGTGTGTGCGCGCTCGAGGAAAGCCGGGTAGCGCAGGAAGAAGTCGAGCTTCGCAAGCTTGGTTCGGCCAGCGATATGAGGACCGGGGTCGCTGCCGCACTCGGCAACCAGGAGCAGTAGCCGGGAGGCGTGGAAGTCTGGCGAGTCGTCGGGGTCCCATGGCCGGTGGGGTGGCGGGATGGCGCTCGCGCCGATGTTATGAAGCATCGGCGTACCGGTTCTGGCAGCGAGCGGTGATGTCCGCAAGTACGGCGTGAGCTCGAGCGAGGGACACGGTGCCGCTACTCACCGCGGGGAGGCCTTCTACGCGGGTCAGGGTCTCGAAGTATGCCTCTGAGCCGGCGGGGATGCGTCCGGCGCGTCGTTCAGCCATGACGCGTGAGCAGATGGCGTGGACTTCGTCGGCGAAGGCGTCCATCGCCTCGCGGGCTGGACCGAGGCTTTCACGCCAGGCACGACGGTACTTCAGCGCGTTGTCGAGATGCCCTGCCGCCTCGTCTGCCGGAACTCCGGCGACCGCGAGCTTCTCAGTGAGTTTCGTGAGAGGCGCAGTGCTGCCGTCCGGCCTTCGCCCGGTGGCCCGTGTGATCGCGTCATGGAGCATGTCTTGGAAGTCACGGGTGCCCACCTGGCGTGGCACTGGGGCAAGCGCATCGCGTGCGATGCGAACTCCGAGCCAGATCAGGACGTCTTCGATGTCAGTAGTCAAGGGCGGCTGCCCCAAGATCTTCGTCACGATCGGTCCGAGCCGACGTAGAGCCCTGTCCTCAACCTGCTCAATCGTGCGGCCCTCAACAAGGACCTC
>NZ_JBYIQX010000116.1:0-1452 GCF_057707805.1 Streptomyces sp. bgisy159
CAGTGGGGGACAGTGATCGCAACTCCGGTACGTTGAATGCCGCCGCCACTGACTCCTGGTCAATGGGATTGGGTGGCAATTTCCGGGGTCGACGTCCACTCGTATTCCACCGTCTTTCCTTGTTTGTGTGCCGCTGCCTTTGGTGGGGTCGTCGGGAATTCTCATGTGGCGGCCATTTCGGTGAGCGGCGTTCCCGGTCGTCGAGCCTGGGCGGCCTCGACTGCAACTTTCAGGGATTCTGTGGCGCGGTGACCATCGATTCCTGAAAGAGGCGGGCGGGGGATGATTCCAGCTTCGCGGTGTTCTTGTCGCGGCTGTGTCCGGGTATCGCCGCACTCCGCCTCGACGGCTGCGGCGAAATGTGATGACAGCCCCTCCGGTGGGTGTGACTCACTCAGTCCGGCCAGTCGGCCCTATGTCTTTTTCGGTAGAAGGTGGCTGTATTCCGCGACCGTTCGGATGCTGAGCCGGGTATCAGTGTGGAATGTGACCTTGCTGGGCTTGGTGTTCCTTGGTCGGTTCGGCGTGTTTGGCGGTGTTGCCGATGTCGTGGCGCCTGGCCCGGTGCTTGTTCTTCGAGCCGGGAGGCCGTCCGGGGCCGGGGCGGGACGGTTTCGGCGCGTTTGCCGGGCGGGCTGCTGTCGCGCGGGCGTTGTGAGACCCGCGGCGGATCCGGGCGGGGGTGAGGCGGCGGGGTTCCGCGGGCTGTTCCCGGGGGTGCCGGGGGTCCTCTGCGAGGGGCCGGGCGAGGCGGAGCTGGGTGTGGGTGGTGGTGATCAGCGAGGTTCACAGGTCGGCCGTGTCGGGTTCCTGACTTTCGGGGCGGTCCGGCCCAGGGGCTGTTTCCTCGGCCGGAAGGTGTGCTCCGGGTCGAAGCGGCGGAGGAAGGACTGCCACCAGCGGTCCCTGTCCGCCGGTGGGTGGCGGTGGCCGAGCGCCATGGCCAGGCCGGTTTCGGCTCACGGTCGTCGGGCAGGCGCTCGACCTTCAGGTGTATCAACGTGCCGTGCAGGACGGGGATTTCTTTGGTGGCGTGGTTCAGCCGGGGGCCGCGGTGGGTGAGCCGGGGGTGCATCCGGTCCCGGGCGGTCGCGGTGGCCGTGCCGTAGCGGGTGGGGTCCGTGGCGGTCGTGACGTCGGGCTCGTGCCGGCTGTCGGGCTTCTTGAAGGTGAGGACGCCGCCATGCCGGCGAGGGCGCCCGCCCCGGGGACCCGACCGGGCGGGGCCCGGGGTTGCGGAGCATGACCCGGTCCGCGACGGTATCGGCAGCGGCGGGCCGGAGTCCGAATTCACGTGCGCGAAAGGCCGGGCCCTTTGCCTCTGGGGGAGTTGCACGATTTCTGATCCCTGCTGAGGAGGATTTCCTGTGTCTTCTCGAACGGAGTCCGAATCGACACGTGAAATCCCGGGTCGGCCGTTGGGTGGCGGATCGGCGAAGGGGGCGGCCGGCC
>NZ_JBYIQX010000117.1:0-1421 GCF_057707805.1 Streptomyces sp. bgisy159
AGTGGGCGGTTCGTGAGTCTTTGAGTGGGTCTGCTGTCGCCTGATGGTGTGGCGGCGGGGCGGAATCTGCCGGTCCGCGGTTGGTGATCTGGTGATGTGACCGGGTGAGTGAACGTAAGCCGTACCCGAGTGACTTATCGGACGAGCAGTGGTCGTTGATCGAGCCGGTGATCACCGCGTGGAAGAACCGACATCGCTCGGTCAGCGGCCACCAGGGCGCCTACGACATGCGGGAGATCGTCAACTCGATCCTCTACCAGGGGCGGACCGGCTGTCAGTGGGCCTATCTCCCGCACGACCTGCCGCAGAAGAGCGCGACCTACTACTATTTCGCCGCCTGGCGGGACGACGGGACCGACCAGGTCATCCATGAACTCCTGCGCTGCCAGGTCCGTGAGCGGGCCCGCCGATTAGAGGACCCGACCCTGGTGGTCCTGGACACCCAGAGTGTCCACGTGGCCGCCGGGGTCCCCGCCTCCACGAGCGGCCACGATCCGGCCAAGCGGGTGCCCGGCCGCAAGCGCGGACTGGCCGTGGACGTCCTCGGCCTGGTCATCGCGGTCACCGTCCTCGCCGCGAACACCCACGACAACGCCGCGGGCATCGTCCTGCTGGACCAGGTCGCCGAGCACGCCGGCGGCACCGTCCGCAAAGCCCTCGTCGACCAGGGCTTCAAGAACCAGGTCGTCGCGCACGGCGCCGGCCTGGGCATCGACGTCGAGATCGTCGAACGAAACCCGCAGGTCAAGGGGTTCGTTCCGCAGCCGAAGCGGTGGAGGGTCGAGCAGACCTACGGGATCCTGATACTGCACCGGCGCCTGGTCCGCGACTACGAGTACCGCCCCTCCTCCTCGGCTTCCCGCGTCTACTGGGCGATGACCCACGTCATGACCCGGCGCCTCACCGGCACGAACGCCCTCACCTGGCGCGAGCCGCAGGCGGCGGCAGCGTGAATATCCAGCCCCTGCTCGACGCCCTGGACCTCCAGGAAGACGCCGCCCGGGCCCTGGCCGACGACCTCCGCGCACAGATCGACGACCTGCAGACCCGGTTACGGGAGGCCGAGACGCACCTGGAGCACCTCGCGATCACCCGCAAGACCGTCACCGGCCTCGCTGACCGGCTCCCTGCCGTCGCGCCGGACCTGCCCGAGCACCCGGACTACCCCCGCATCCTCGCCGCCTTCAACCACGCGACCGGACCGCTACGAGCCAAGGACGTCTGCGAAGCCCTCGGCCACGAACTGCTGCCGAAGAACGTGGAAGGCACCCGTGCCAAGCTGAAGCGCCTGGTCAAACTCGGCATCCTCACCGAGGCCGACACCGGCAACTTCGCCAGGAAGCAATAGCCGACCGACCCTCCACCAGCGACCTTGCCCCAACCTCAGCCAGAAACGGACATCACCTTACGAACCGCCCACT
>NZ_JBYIQX010000118.1:0-1393 GCF_057707805.1 Streptomyces sp. bgisy159
GACCGGCGAGTCGACCCGGGGCAGGTCCGAACCGGCAGGCGGAGTACCCGTGCCGGGCCGGCCCGCCGCGTCGCCCGGGGCGTCGGGGGCCTTCTGCAGGACATTGCCCCGCTCGTCGAGGAGGTTGCCGGCCGGGTCGTAGTACCGCGCCGGCGCGCCCTCGTCCGTGGGCAGCTTGACCGAGCCCTCCGGCACCGCCGGCACATCGTCGGGCAGCTTGATGTTCCCGTCGGGCAGTTTCGTCGCGCCCTCCGGGATCGCCGTGCCCTCGGGCAGGTGCACCGTGCCGTCCGGGAGCTTGAACGCACCCTCCGGGAGGGTGATCGCGTTGTCCGGCAGCTTCGGGATCTCGATGTTGCCGACGCCCTTGAGCGCGGCGCTGATGTCGCCGATCTTCGACAGACCCGCGCCCGCGCCCTTGGCGACATACGTCATCGGGTCGATGACCTTGCCCGCCTTGCCCGCAGCCGAGAGCACCTTCGCGACCGCGCCCGCCTTGCCCGCACCCGAGACCCCGGCACCGGCGCCACCCGTGAACACGGTCGTCAGCACGTTGAAGGTGACGGCGCCGGCCGCGCGGCCGGGGTTCTTGCCCCACTCGTCCCACGCCACCAGCGCCTTGCCGGTCTCCTTCATCGCCGTACGCGAGTCACGGATCCAGGACGGCAGCTTGTCATCCGGCAGCAGCCAGAACGCCGTCCCCACACCCGGGATGGCGCTGATCGCCAGACCGGTCGCGAGCTGCGCCAGGCCCTTCCACGCCTGGCCCATCGCCTCCCAGCCACCGAAGCCCACCAGCGTGCCCAGGCCCTTGATCGTGCCCCAGATCCCGTCCACGATCAGGCCGTCCCACACGAACGACTTGATCCAGTGACCCGCCTCGTACCAGTGGTGCCGCTCCTCCACCGGGTCACCCCAGGGAAGCTTGGCGTTCTTCATGTCCTCGGCGTTGAAACCGTACTGGTCCTTGCGCTCCGACCCGTCCCCCGCCACCATCTGGGTCCCGCCCCAGATCCCGGTGATCTTGTTGTGACAGGTCCGCTCCGCCGCCCAGAACGCCGCCACCGTCGCGGTGATGTCGTCCCGGAGCTGGTTGTGCTCCTCGACCTTGTCCTCGTCGTAGTCCCACTCGTCATCGTCCTTCACCGACGCGACGAACGTCTGGGCCTTCAGCTTCAGGTCCTTCAGCTTCTGCACCAAAGGACGGATCTCGGTGGCGTAGGAGGAGAGGGCCGAGGAGACGGTCTCCAGATCCGTCGCGAAATCGTTCGCACGCTCCTGCACCGGCTTCGTCGTCGCGAACAGCTGCTCGGCCTCCGGCGCGTGGTAGAACGCCGACAGCCCCTGGAACTTGGAGTGGACGTCACCGCCCGTGGTGCGGACGTTGCCCGCG
>NZ_JBYIQX010000119.1:0-1274 GCF_057707805.1 Streptomyces sp. bgisy159
CTCGCGGTTGCGCGCGACCCGCACGACGTCCTCGCGGAACTCCTTCGGATACGGCTTGGGCACTGCAACATCCTTCCAGGCCGCCTCTCAGCAAGCCAGGTCAGGTGTCACCTGTTCGTGCAGCAGTCCCGCATTCCCGCCCTATCGCGGCCGCGCTCCTGCCACACTGAACGCCCCTTGCTACTACTCCACTTCACTCGAGGGCACACGATGACCGACGGACCACAGAAGCCAGCAGACGACGCCGAGACCAGGCCGCCGCTGCGCCGGCGTATCACCGCCCGCTGGGACCGCTTCGGCCCCGTAGGCCGGGCGGCCGTGGCCGTCGGCGCGATGGCGGCGCTCGCCGGAGGGATCGCCGTCCTGGCCCGCGCCCGCTCGAGCGCGCCCGACACCGATGTCGACGACTTCGAGGCGTGGGCCGACGAACTGGCGCTGGAACCCGGCGAGTACGTCTTCGACTGCCTCGAATGCGACGGTGAAGGATCCATCCAGGTCGGCCAGGAAGACGACGAAGCACCCGACGGCTACTCCCTCGTGTGGGACACCTGCGAGGACTGCCACGGCGAAGGCACCATGAGCTACGACGAGAACGAGGCCGCCGAAGCGATCGACTGCGGACGTACCCCGCTCAAGCGGCCGTAGGTTACGTAAGGGCCGCGAGAGCGCCTACACGCTGCCTCTCACCGCACCAGGTAGGTTCCGGCCATGGCTTCGTACGAAGATCACGTGCTGCTGGAGGCCATGCGTTTCCGCCGCGCCATCGAGGACGCCAAGCAGGCCGGCGACCTCGACGCACCACACCCAGGGTTCCGGGACTTCCCTCAGGGGAGCTGCGGCGCGGCCACGGTCATGCTGTGCACCTACCTCGCCGAGCGGGGTCTGGACGGCTGGTTGTATGCCTGCGGCAAAAGGGAGAACCCGCACGAGACCCACGCCTGGGCAGAGCGGGAGGGCCTTGTCGTCGACATCACCGCCGACCAGTTCCCCGAGCACGGGACCGTGTACGTCGGCCCCCCCCGACGCCGTGGTTCGACACGTGGGAACCCTCATACGGTCCGCCCAAGGTCGACCGGGTTGCCCCCGACGACGACATGGAAGGGCCCGCGTACCGAGCGATCCTCCGGCACCTGCTCTAGTGATTTATTCGCCCCACCCCTCGCTGTCACTCATTCAGCTCAACGAGGCGGCCAGAGCGGAGAAACGAGGGCTATGAGCTCGTAACACGATCTTGTTGATCGGCCCTGGTCGGCCGTGACCGGTGTGACGATTCG